>JAFWQQ010000106.1 GCA_017545165.1 Oscillospiraceae bacterium | reverse complement strand
CTCGGCAGCGTCTTCCTTCGCGGGCTCTTCTTTGCCGGCGTCAGTCTTCTCGGTTTCCGCAGGCTCACCGCAAGCAGCAAGCGAGAAGATCATGGCAAGCGCAAGAAGAAGTGCAAGAAGCTTTTTCATGATGTTCCTCCTTATTGATTTTTGGGGGTTTTTCGCCCCCGGGGAATGCAGAAAGCCGATTCCAACTTTCCATAAAGACATTTTACGAATAACCGCGAGCGATGTCAAGTTGTATTTCAAACTTTTCACATGCTTTGGTGAAAATCGCTGTTTTTGGCTTCACAAATTGTATGTTATGTCAGGTTGCCGCCGGGAGTTATCTAAAGGCACTTTTTAAAAGTCCTTGACGCGTGGTTTTTCTATGGTAGAATAAGGGCGAGATACCAAAGGGAGGGAGACCGTCATGACGAACACCGGCGGCGGAGAACACTCCGTCCTCTCTGCGCGCAGCCGGATCTACCGGGTCCTTTATAACAGCAGGGGCCAGTGTACCAAGCAGTCCCTTGCAAAAAGCTGTTCCATCAGTATGCCGACAGTCTATCAGAACCTCCGGGACCTGATGTCGGAGGGGCTGGTCCGTTATTCCGGGCGGGATCTGCCTACCGGCGGGCGAAAAGCTCTGGGGCTGGATATCGTACCGGAGGCCAGGATCTCCATAGGCGTCGCGGTAGACGAGCACAAGCTGCGTCTCATCGCGGTGGATCTGCGGCTGCGGGAGCTGGCCTATCGGGAGCTGCAGTTTGACCTGGTCTCCAGCCTTTCGGAGCGCGGGGTCTCCCTGGCGGAGACCCTGGAGACCTTTCTGGACGCCAATCAGCTGGATCGCGGCCGTCTCCTGGGGGTCGGCGTCACCATTCCGGGGCTGATCTCGCCCGATCACACCAAGATCCTCTGCGCGCCCACCCTCGGGCTCAGGAATGCGCCTCTGGAGGCCCTGACCCGGGGCATCCCCTATCCCCTCCTGGTGGAAAACGACGGCTCGGCCAGCGGGCATGCGGAGTGCTTTGTCCGCGGAGCTGCGAAAAACATGGCTTACCTCTCCCTGGAGGAGGGCGTCGGCGGCGCGGTGCTCATGAGCGGCAAGCCCTACGAGGGGGACCAGATGCAGAGCGGCGAGTTCGGCCACATCTGCGTCGAGCCCGGCGGCCTGCGCTGCAGCTGCGGACGGCAGGGCTGTCTGGAGGCCTATTGCTCCGCCCGACGTATCGAGGAGCGCTTCGACGTTTCTCTGGAAACCTTCTTCCGGGGTGTGGCAGAGCACGAGCCGGAATATGAGCATCTGCTGTATGATATGCTTCGCCATCTGGCGGTAGCCGTCAGCAACATCTATCTGGTGCTGAACTGCGACGTGGTGATCGGCGGCTTTCTCTCGGAGTATCTGCAGCCCTGGCTGCCGGTACTGCGGCGCTATGTGCTCACCTGCAGCCCCTTTGCGGAAAATGCGGATTTTGTCCGGCTCAGCGCCCTGCGCCGGCATATCACCCCTCTGGGCGCCGCGCTCTACCATGTGCGAAAATTCGTCGATCAGATCTGAAACTGATATCTGATAGAAAGCTCGGAAGCTTTCTATCAGGTGTCAGTATGAGAGACAGAGAAAGGAGCAAACGATATGGACCGTGTTGAAAAGCCCTCTGAAAACGGAGAAGAGCCCCGGCGCCTCTGGTTTGAGAGCGTACAGGGCATGGTGGACGGAGAGCGGGTGCTGGCGGGCAGCGAGGCGGTGTTTTTCCCCGCCCGGCATGAGGTGTTTGTCCGTTTTTGGGGTCCCGAAGCCGCGGAGCCGGAGCGCTATGACGTCCCCCCGGAAATCACCGAGACGGGGGAGCTTCTGATCTGGCTGGCCCGGCAGGATGTCTCGGTGCCCCGGGGCAGACTGCGGGAGGCTCTGGAGAAGGCCGGGCTCTCGGAGGAGCGCTTTTTGCTGACGCAGGAGGCGAAGCACATGGGCTTTCAACTCCGGGAGGCAAGCCTGACGCCGGCGCTGACGAAGGCGCTGATCCGCCTGTCCGCCGCCTGGGAGGCGGAGGGCAGCTGCCGCGGCTACCGCAAAAACACCGCCGCGGACATTGAGGGCAATCGGATCTTCCTGTTGGAGAAGGGCAGCAAGATCCTGGGCTATCTCTTCGGCCATGTGGAGCCGTCCAAAAACAGCAGCTCCGTCATGCCGGAGGGCACCCCCTGCTTCGAGGTGGAGGAGCTGTATGTGCGGCCCAAGCTGCGCAGCCGGGGCTACGGCGGTATGCTCTTCCAATATACGGAGGAGTGCGTCCGGAAGGAGGCCGCGTACATGATGGTGAGCACCGCCACCAAAGACTGGCAGGCGATCTTGAATTTTTATCTGAAAGAGCAGGGCATGCAGTTCTGGAGCGCCCGGCTCTTCAAGAAGCTGGATTGAAAAGCAGACAACGGGAGGCAATTCCGCATCGTTTCGGATTGCCTCCCGTTGTCTTGTTTTTCCTTCTCGCTCACAGCTCCCGGCGCTTGTATAAGACGATGGACAGGCCCCAGGACAGGGCGAAAATGGCAAGGCTCCCCAGCACCAGGGCAGCGCCCGGCAGCTGCACCTGGGCCGTGGGGTTCACCGGCGTCTGCCCGGAGGAGAAGATCACCGCCGCCGCGGCCACCAGGCCAACCAGCACATAGTAAAAGATACGGCCCTTTTCCACCCCCAGGCGGAAAATCACCGGCAGCAGCAGCGCCGGACCCACCAGGCCGATGGGCAGCAGCATCCCGGGAAGCTCCCAAAGCTGCTCCAGCTCGCCCTGCCGGCCCAGCCGGATCCCCTGGGCCAGCATGGTCAGCACGAAGACCAGGCCAACCAGCAGCAGGGTCAGGATGTATTTGGAGGACACAGCCTGCGCCCGGGAGACGGGCAGCGCGTCGCAGGCGATATGCCACTTGAAGCGCTCGTCATAGGAGAGGATGCTGACCGGCAGCATCATGCCGATGATCATGGGGTAGACGACAAAGAAGCTGCTCTCCCCGTTCACCAGGCCCACGCCCAGAAACACCGCCAGGATCAGCAGAAAAGACCGGCAGTAGGACGCGGTCATATACAGATCCTTGCGCAGCAGACCGATCATTGCTCTCCCTCCTTCACCATGAGAATAAAGAGATCCTCGATGCTCACGGGCTCCAGGTCCAGGCCCGCCGGGGCCGCGTCCCGCCGCAGGATGGCCGAGACCCCATAGGGGCTGCGGCGGCTGCCGACGACGGCAGCGGGGTCCAGGGCCTCAAAATCCGTTTTGGACAGCTGGGCCAGACCGTATTCCTCCCGCAGGGCGTCCTTCTCCCGGCAGAGCAGCAGGCGGCCCCTGTGCAGGAAGGCCACATAGTCGCAGAGCTTTTCCAGGTCGCTGACGATGTGGGAGGAGATGAGCACGGAGTGGTCCTCCTCCCGGGCAAAGTCCGCGAAGAGCTCCACCACCTCGTCCCGCACCACCGGGTCCAGGCCGGAGGTGGGCTCATCCAGCACCAGGAGCCTGGGCCGGTGGCTCAGGGCTACGGCGATGGAGAGCTTCATCTTCATGCCCCGGGAGAAGTCCTTGAAGCGCTTGTTCTCCGGCAGGCTCAGCTTTTTCAGATAGCCCTCGTAGGCGGTGGGATCCCAGCTCTTGAAGATCCCGGCCATGATCTTCCCCACCTGGCGGGCCGTCAGGCACTCGGGGTAGGCCGGCTCGTCCAGCACCACGCCGATCTCCTCCTTGTTCGCCTTCTCCTGCCCCAATACCCGGAGGCTGCCGCCGTCGGGCCTGGTCATGCCCAGGAGCAGGCGGATCGTGGTGCTCTTGCCGGCGCCGTTTTCGCCCACCAGGCCCAGGATGCAGCCCCGGGGCAGCTCCAGATCGATCTTCAGATCAAAGTCCTTGTAGTGTTTTTCCAGTCCGCGCAGCTCAATGGCGTTCATGTCTCTTCCTCCTCCAGGGCGTCCAGCATCTCCCGCAGCTCCTCCCGGCCCAGCCCGGACAGGCGGGCCAGCTCCAGCGCCGCGCTCAGATGCTCTTCGATCTGCCGCAGGTGCTCCTCCCGCAGCAGCTCCATATTCTTGGCGGCCACGAAGCTGCCCTTGCCCGGCAGGGTGTAGATGAGCCCCGCGGCGGCCAGCTCCTCATAGGCCCGCTTGGTGGTGATCACGCTGATGCGCAGGTCCCTCGCCAGATCCCGGATGGAGGGGAGCGCCTCGTCCTCCGCCAGGGCGCCGGAGAAGATCTGCTCCCGGAGCTGGGAGACGATCTGCTCATAGATGGGCCGGCCGCTCTTGTTGTCGATCAGGATGGTCATATCCGCACCTCGTGTCTACTGTATATGCACAATATACACAGTATATACATGTTTGTCAAGCCCCCAAAGGGTTTTTCCTGCAGGGGCCGCGGTTTTCTGCCGGGGCGCAGGAGCCCGGCGGCGTCTCCGGCCCTCCCGGATGGCAATCTTTTCAAAGGCAGGAGGTCCAAAGGAGGCTTTTTCGTCCCTTTGCGCGGAAAAGTCGGCGTTTTTGCGGAAAATGCTCCCCGGAAGGGTCCCGGCTCCCTCTTTTGCTCTCAGTTGACAAGAAACCGCGTTGCTGATATACTTTATTAAGTAAACGCTGATCAAATCGCCTTCGGCATCTTGCGGACAATTTGTGCTCGGATTTCGTTTCTTTTTCTTGCAATACACAAAGTATTCCTGCTCAATGAGTGCCTTCATCAGAACCCAAATTCTCTCGCCGATTGAATCATCGTTTACTTAGAATCTAAGGCGCAAGGAGGATTCTTCTTTATGAAAAAGCGTCTTCTTTCCATTCTTCTGGCGGCGATCATGCTGCTGTCCGTCCTCCCCGCTGCGGCTGCGGATACGCTCTTCTCCACCGAGGAGCAGCTGCTGGAGCTCTTTGACCAGCAGAAGGCAGCCCAGGCTGAGGAATTTGAATTCACCTGTGAGCAGGACCTGTTTGCCCGTCTGATGGAGGACAACGGCCGGCTCCTCCATGTCCTGCTGCGCAAGGGCGGCATCGCCTCCGCGCGGGTCCAGTACGGCGAGGAGTCCTGTCTTGTCAAGCTCTCCGAGACGCAGTATACCGACGCTCCCTGGGCCGAATGCGCCACGGAGGAGGAAGCCTGTCTCGCCATCCGCAGGCTGCTGCGGGACGGGAACGAGAGCTTTGCTCTGCTGTGCGCTCCGGAGCTGGCCAAGGCGCTGGCCGAGACCGGCGACCTTCGCAGCTATGCCGCCCAGGCCGGCGTTGAGGGCCTGAGCCTCACCTATTACACCAACGGCATCATCCAGGTCCAGGATCCCGTCCCCTTTGCCGCGCCCTGGGCCCCTGTGGAGAACACCGCTCAGTTTGACGCCGCGGTGGAGAGCTTTGCCCTGCTGGAGGCGGATGAATTCTATATCATCTTCTCTCCCGCCCTCTTCGAGACCCTGCTGGAGGACGAGGAGCAGCGCACCATTCTCCACGCCTCCAGTATGCTGGACCGCTTCACCTACACCTCCGAGGCTCTCTACGGCGTCCTGCACTACACCCGCGCCAGCTACCTCACGTATCCCAGCCTGGTGTGCCGCAGCCTGGAGGAGCTCCAGGAGGCCATTTCCCACCTGGGCGCGCGGGAGACCCCCAGCTTCCGCTTCTATCTGGCCGACCAGGGCCTGCGGGACCTGCTGATGGACACGCCTCTGGGCTACCTGCACCATGACGAGGCCGAGGCCGGTCTGACCTATGAAGTGCAGATCTCCCACAACAGCAACTATGTTTTCTATACCAACGCCAAATATATCCGGCACGCGGAGCTCCTTGGCTCTGCGGAGGAGGCCGAGGACTATCTGGCCGCCCAGGCCAGAGCCGGGGCCGAGCAGGCCTCCCTCTACTGCACGCCGGAGCTCTATACGGAGCTGGCAGGCGAAGAGGGCTCCTACCCCGGAGATCCGAACTGCCTGGACGGCATCTATGCCATGATCGACCGGGCCGGCGTCAGCGACTATGATGTGTCCATCAACCGCTCCAGCGGAGCGATCCGGGTCCAGATCCACGGCTGCTATCCGGCCGTTGAGATCCTGCGGGCTGTGGACACCGAAACCGTCAGGGAGCTTCCCTCCCAGCAGCAGGATTGTCTGGCCGCCGCCCTGGATCTGGCGGAGCACTGCCGAAACGAAGACCCCATGGAGACTCTGGAGAGCATCCGTCAGGCTCTGGCTGAAATCGAGCTCCTGCCCGAGGGCGGGGACGCCGAGGCTGACAGCGCCGTCGGCGCTCTGCTGCAGAAGAAGGCCAGTCTCCGCGGCCTGGCCGACGCCTTCTATCTGGTCGGCAGCCTCGCCGGTCTGGAGCTGCGGTATCCCAGCCTCCCCGCCGCGTATCAGCCCGGCGAAGGCGAAAACGAGACCGGGCTCCTGCTGCCTCCGGGACTCTGGCTGCGGGCAGACGAGGCCTGGGTGTTCGTGACGCTGGACCTGAGCGAAGGGACGGAAGCCTGATCCGGGAGCTCCGCTCTGTCTCCAAACTCCCCCTCACAGAAAAATCACAGGGCCATCCTTTCGGATAGGCCCTTTGATTTCAAGCTGTCGACAAAGTGTCGACAGCTTGAAATCAAAAATGGAAACTTCCGAAAAAGTTTCCATTTTTGCAAGATTGAACGTGAAGGGGGGCATACCCCCCCCCTTCACAATCCCCCCATGCGTATCCAAGCCTTGCTGCAGAAGTTTGTCTACAGTCTGAAATCACAGGGCCATCCTTTCGGATAGGCCCTGTGATTTTTGCTTTTTTCGTATCATACTAAAACCTAATAAGAAGAAGACAAAGATTTGCGAGATGGATTTGTGTCAGGCGAGGCGCTTTTCGCAGCGAATAATGGAGATATATTTGCAAGGAAAGCAACGAAGCATGGCGCGAATCCAGCCGCAAAGATTGT
>JAFWQQ010000105.1 GCA_017545165.1 Oscillospiraceae bacterium | reverse complement strand
CCGTGCTCGTCGTCGCCGATCAGCAGGCGCTTGGGGTCGGTGGACAGGGTGGTCTTGCCGGTGCCGGAGAGGCCGAAGAAGATGGCGGTGTTCTCGCCGTTCATGTCGGTGTTGGCGGAGCAGTGCATGGCGGCGATGCCCTTCAGGGGCAGGTAGTAGTTCATCATGGAGAACATGCCCTTCTTCATCTCGCCGCCGTACCAGGTGTTGATGATGACCTGCTCCCGGCTGGTGACGTTGAAGGCCACCACGGTCTCGCTGTTCAGGCCCAGTTCCTTGTAGTTCGTGCACTTGGCCTTGGAGGCGGTGTAGACCACGAAGTCGGGCTCAAAGCTCTCCAACTCCTCGTCGGTGGGCTTGATGAACATATTGCGCACGAAGTGGGCCTGCCAGGCCACCTCCATGATAAAGCGGATGGCCATGCGGGTGTCCTTGTTGGCGCCGCAGAAGGCGTCCACCACATAGAGCTTCTTGTTGCACAGCTGGTCCTGGGCCAGCTTCTTGACCACTTCCCAGGTCTCCCGAGTCATGGGATGGTTGTCGTTCTTGTAGCCCTCGCTGGTCCACCACACGGTGTCCCTGGAGTTGTCGTCCATGACGATATATTTGTCCTTGGGAGAGCGGCCGGTGTAAATGCCGGTCATGACATTCACGGCGCCCAGCTCCGTGAGGACGCCCTTGTCAAAGCCCTCCAGGGAGGGATCCATCTCGTCCTCGAACAGCTGCTCGTAGCTCGGATTGTAGATGACCTCGGTAGCGCCGGTAATGCCGTATTTGCTCAGATCGATCTTGCCCATGTTGCATCAAACCCCTTTCGGTTAGTAGTATAATGACAATATAGCACAAGTGTATGGCCCCGTCAATCGGACGGCGGAAAAATGAACAGTGAACAGTGAACAGATAACAGTGAACAGATATGGTATCCCCTTCGGGGATGGATTGAAAATATGCTGCTCCCCGCACTCTGTTCACTGTTCACTGTTATCTGTTCACTCTAACAACGAAAAGGACCCCGAAAGCCAAAGCTTTTCGGGGTTCTTTTCGTTGTTAGAGCGTCTGCACCAGCACCTTTTCGACCCGGCGGCCGTCCATGGCCAGCACGGTGAAGCGCCAGTTTTCATAGTCAAAGCTGTCGCCCTCCTCCGGGAAGGCGCCGAAGCTCTCCACGGTCCAGCCGCCCACGGTGTCGCTCTCAGCCTCGAAGCTGTCCTCGTCGATGCCCAGCAGCTCCAGCATGTCGGCGATCACCATGTCGCCGTCCAGCTCGTATTCGCCCTGGTCGCGCTGCACGACCTCAGGCTCCACGGTGTCGGTGTCGTCCCAGATATCGCCCACGATCTGCTCCAGCACGTCCTCCATGCTCAGCACCCCCAGGGTGCCGCCGTACTCGTCGGACACGATGGCCAGATGCTGGCGAGCCTTTTTCAGGGTGCTCAGCACCTGGGGCAGCTTCATGGTCTTGTACACGAAGCAGGGCGGCATGAGGAGCTTGCGGATCTCCGTGGGGCCCTCGTCGGTCATGGCCTTCAGGAAATGATTCAGGTACAACACGCCGATGATGTTGTCGATGCTGCCCTCGTAGACCGGGAGCCGGGAGTAGGGGGATTCCTCCACCAGACGCAGGATCTCGTCCCAGTCGTCCTCAATGTCGATGGCGTAGACGTCCACCCGGGCGGTCATGACCTCGGAGGCGGAGATCTGGTCGAATTCGATGGCGGCCTGGACCAGCTCGGACTGATCCTCGTCCAGCACCTCCTCGTCCTCGGCGGTCTCGATCAGGTTCTGCAGCTCCTCCACGGCCTCCTCGGCGTCCTCGTCCTCCTCGCCCTTCAGGGGTTTGGTGAGCAGCTCGATGGTCTTGACCACCAGCCAGACCAGGGGCTTGAGCAGCAGCATCAGGAAGCGCACCGGATAGGCGTTTCGCACGGCGACCCGGTTGGCGCTCTTCTTGCAGGTGATCTTGGGGATGGTCTCCCCGAAAATGATGATGATGACGGTGATGATCAGGGTCCCCAGCCATACCTTGTCGCCGTTTCCGGTGAGACGGAAGACAAGCACGGTGATCAGGGAGGAGGCGGCGATGTTCACCAGGTTGTTGCCGATGAGGATAGCGCCCAGGGCGTCCTCAAAGCGCTCGACGATCTTCACCGCGGCGCCGGCCCGCTTGGAGCCCCCGTCCCGCAGATGCTCCAGCCGCAGGCTCGAGCAGGAGGAATAGGCCATCTCCGAGCCGGAGAAGAAGCCGGAGAGGATCACGCACAGCAGGATCCCCGCCAGCAGGAGAAGGTTGACGGTCATGCCGGCTCACCCCCTTCCTCTTCCTTGGGGAGAAGGGCGACCTTCAGCTTGCGGATGCGGTTGTGCTCCATGGCGGAGACGGTGACCTCCAGCTCGTGGTAGCGGAAGGAGTCGCCCACTTGGGGGATGGCGCTGAACTGCTCATAGGCCCACTCGCCCATGCGGGTGTTCACCAGCTCCTCGTCCCCATCCGGGTCCTCATAGTCCAGCTGCTCCATCACGTCGCTGACGCTCTCGTCCGCGTCCACCAGGAGCATGCCCTCGCCCAACTCCACGATGGGCTCCTCCACCACGTCATCCTCATCCCAGATCTCGCCCACCAGCTCCTCCAGAATGTCCTCCACGGTGACGATGCCCAGGGTGCCGCCGTAGTTGTCGGTGACCACGGCCATGTTGGCCCGGTTCTTGGACATGAGGGGCAAAAGCTCGTCGATATTGGTGCTCTGGTGGATGAAGAAGGGCTCGTCCAGGAGGCTCCGCAGGTCCAGGGCCTGCTTCTCGCGGAGATAGGCCTTGATGAAGCGGCGGATCTGCAGGATGCCGATGATGTTGTCCACACTGCCCTCGTAGACGGGCAGGCGGCTGTGGTTCTGGGACTTGATCTGGGAGAGGATCTCCTCCAGTCTGTCCTCAATGTCGATGGCCTCCAGATCCACCCGGGGGGTCAGGATGCTCTCCACCGTCACCTCGCCGAACTGCAGGGCGGAGGAGATCAGGTCGCCCTGCTCCTCGTCCAGACTGCCCTCCTCGGTCATATCTTCAATGATGTCGTAGAGCTCGTCCTCGGTGACGGAGATCTCCGGGTCGCCCCGGGTCAGCGCCGCAGCGCCCCGGCCGATGAGGGCCAGCAGGGAAGAGACGGGCCGGAACAGGAACATGAAAAAGCGCAGAGAGGGCGCCGTGGCCTTACAGAGCCGTTCCGGGTATTTCTTGGCCACGCTCTTGGGCAGCATCTCCCCGGCGAAAAAGACCACGACGGTGGTGATGACGGTGCTGATCGTCACCGCGTCGGCACTGCCGGCGAAGGCCTGCATCACCGCCACGGTGACCAGTGAGGCCGCCGCGATATGGACGATGTTGGTGCCGATGAGCAGGGTGCTGATGGCCCGGTCAAAGTGATCCAGCACGTACAGCGCCTTCTCGGCCCGACTGTCGCCCCGGTCGGAGGCGGTTTTTATTTTATTGCGCGAGGCAGAGGCAAAGGCGGTCTCCGCCACGGCGAAATAGGCTGCGCAGAAAAGCAGCAGGATTGCAAGAATCAACCGCAATCGACTGTCGCCATCCATGTAGGACATCCACTTCCTTTATTGTAAAATCACCGGACAATATAACACATTATCCCATGGCCGTCAATACAGTGATTGTCCGATCATTTCCTTGACAAGAAGGGCGGGAAAGATTACATTATACTTAGATTAGTATACACTGCTACTATAATACAACGATAACGGAGGACGTCATCATGATTCTGAACACCAAGCAGTACCTGGGCCCCTGCCCCTGCGGGCGCGACCACGAGCTGCGCACCAAGCTGGTGGTGTGCGAGTACGGCGCGCTGGAGCGTTTTGAGCAGTACATGGAGGACTGCGGTCTCTCCGGCCACCGCATTGTGATCTACGATACCAACACCTACAATCTGCCCGGCATGGTCCACGTGAAGGCCGACCAGGAGATCGTGCTGGAGGCCAAGGGCCTTCACAGCGAGAAGGGCCTGATCGAGGACTGCATGACCCGTTTTGAGAAGACGCCGGACTACGTGGTGGTCGTGGGGGGCGGCACGCTGATGGACTTTGGCCGCTACAGCGCCTGGCGTCTGGGCATCCCCTTCGTGGCCATCCCCACCATCGTCTCTTCCGACGGTTTTACTGCCGACATCTGCTCCATCATCATCGACGGGCAGAAGAAGTCCATCCCCATGCAGGCGGCGGACGCGGTGATCTGCGACATGAACATCATCGCCGGCGCCCCCATGTTCCTGAACATCGCCGGCGTGCAGGACATTCTGGCCAAGCACGTCTCCATCGCCGACTGGAAGATCGCCCATATTGTCTCCGGCGAATACTTCTGCCAGCGGGTCTGCGACATGGCCCAGGAGGCGCTGGACATCATGAACCGCTGCGCCCACGAGATCGCCGAGGGCAAGAAGCCGGATCTGGAGGCCATGGCCTACACCCAGATGCTCTCCGGCCTCACCATGCAGATCCTGTCGAACTCCCGCGCCGCCTCCGGCGCGGAGCACCTGGTGGCCCATCTGGTGGAGATGAAGCCCAAGTACTTTGAAAACGCCCACGGCCTTCACGGCGAGTGCGTGGGCGTGGGCACCCTGATGTGCGCCAAGGCCTACCACAAGCTGGCGGAGCGGGAGACCGTGGAGGTCAAGCCCTTCGAGCCGCTGGACGAGGCCTGGGTGCGGGAGATCTTCGGGCCTTTGGCCGACGGCATCCTGAAGGAGAACGAGAACGACGTGCTCAAGACCTTCGACCCCCAGTCCATCGCCGATCACTGGCAGGAGATCCGCGAAGTCATCGCGAAGATCCCCACTTACGAGGAGCTGGACGCCCTCTTTGCCGCCATCGGCGCCAAGCACACCCTGGAGGAGCTGGGCATCGACCCCGCCGTGGAGGACAGCTTCCTGGACATCTCCTCCGCCATCCGCAACCGCCTGACCCTGGCCCGCATGACCCGGCTGATCGTAAAGTAAGGCTTCGGCTTTCGACCCTCGCACAGGGGACGGAACTGTGTGTCTCACAGAGGACACACAGACCCGTCCCCTGTGCTTTTTTTCCCCGTCCCCCGTCCCCCTGTCATTGCGAACCAGTGACCGACGTCACTCACTACAAGTTCTTGGCGACGAAGGAGCCTTAGAACTTGTGCGTGCTGTGCAGGTGTGGCAATCCGTCTCCCCCGTCCCCCGCGTCAAGGAGAACGGATCGCCACACCGGTGTGCGCACCGGTTCGCGATGACAGAGCTTCGCTCTGTGCGCTCCGCGCCCGCCTCCCCGTCTCTCTTCCCCCTTCCCCCTCCGCTATTCATCAACTTCCACAACCTTTATCTTTCCCTTTCGTTCTGCATTTGTCGTATTCGCACAAATATTCCCGCTTATATTTGTCGAGAACGTTTATTGATTCCTGCAGAAAGTATTTGTATAATAGAAGCGTGAATCCCGGAAGTATTCGTGGCCAGCCCTGGATGGCCCGCCGCACCGATCGCAGGCGGGCAAGAGAAAGGAGAAAAGAACGTGGAAAAAATCCGTAAAACGGCACGACTCTGGCTGTGCATCTCTCTGGTGCTGATGCTGCTGTGCGGCATCGTCGTCCACGTGGTGCAGACCGGCGGCGGCAAGATCGTCATGAAGGAGCTGAACATCGAGACCGACGCCGGCTACTCCATGAGCGCCTATCTGTTCATTCCGCCCAACGCCACCCCTGAGACGCCCGCCCCCGGCATCGTCACCAGCCACGGCTATCTGAACAACAAGGAAATGCAGGATGCCAACTATGTGGAGCTGGCGCGCCGGGGCTACGTGGTGCTGGCCATCGACCAGCCCAGCCATGGCGACAGTGAGATCCTTGTGAGCAAGAGCAACTTCATGATCCCCACCGGCGTCTACAACGGCGCTCTGGCGCTGAGCCGGATGCCCTTTGTGGACGCGAACAAGATCGGCATCACCGGCCACTCCATGGGCGGTATGAGCTGCAATGCCGCCATCGCCCAGGATAACGCCGCGGTGGAGGCCGGCCTCTACGACAAGCCCGTGATCGCCGCGGTGCTGCTCAACTGCGCCGACGCCACCTACACCGACGCCGACGGCGCCTTCACCGACGTCTACGGCAGCCGGGACGCCGCCATCATGTCCGCCCAGTACGACGAGTTCTTCCATGTCCGCGCGGACGAGAACGGCCAGCGTCTGGAGGCTCCCTACTTCATGGAGAGTGACAGCGCCCAGTCCTTCCTGTATTTCGGCGAGGATCCCGCGGGGCAGACCGCCCGGGAGGCCGACACCTTCTACACCAAGGAGGTCGACGGCGAGCAGGCCATCCGCGTGATCTTCCGTCCCGCCATCATCCACCCCTGGTCCCACTTCTCCGCCCGTGCCACCGGCGGCGTGATCGCCTTCTTTGAGGCGGCCTTCGGCGCCCCCAACGCCCAGGAGCCCACCGATCAGGTCTGGCAGTGGAAGGAGGCCTTCAACTTTGTGGGTCTCGTGGGCTTTGCCATCTTCCTGGTGGCCTTCACGGTTCTGATGGTCTACACCCCGAAATTCGCCGCCCTCCGCGCCGAGGAGCCGGTGCAGCCCGCCAAGATCACGGATAAGAAGGGTCTTATCTGGTTCTGGTGCTCCCTGATTCTGGGCGCGCTGTTCTCCACGCTGATCTATCGCTGGATCCTGAATGTGGGCACGGGCATGACCGTGGATCAGACCGAGGCCATGGGTCTGGGTCTGTGGAGCACGCTCTGCGGCCTGTTCACGATCCTGAGCATGGTGGTCTTCTACTTTGCCTACGGCAAGAAGCACGGTCTGGATCTGAAGGCTGTCGGCGCGAAGCTCGGCCTGAAGAAACTGGGGCTCACGGCGCTGCTGGCGCTGATTGTGGTCACCGTGGCCTACGGCATCATCTTCGTGCTGGACTACTTCTTCTTTGCCGACTTCCGGATCTGGACGCTGGCGCTGAAGGCCTTTGAGCTGCCCATCCTGCGCTACTGGCCTTACATCCTGCTGTTCTTCACCTTCTACATCGCCTCCTCCGTGGCCACCAACTGCTTCAACTACAACAATGTGGGCGGCAAGTGCAACTGGCTCATCAACGCCCTCTTCGTGACCTTCCCCGCGCTGATCCTGCCCTGGATGCAGTACATCACCTACTACACCCAGAAGCACATGCTCTGGCCGGCGGACAACATGCACGTCCTGTGGCTCTTCCCCATCGTGCTGATCCTGTTTGCCTCCACGGTCATCAACCGTCTCATCTACAAGGCCACCAAGAACCCGTACCTGGGCGGTCTGATCAACGCCATCATCGTGGGCATCCTGACCATCACCAACACCTGCAGCACCATCGTCGGATAATTTGTGTGAGCTGATCGGCCGCTCCTCTCCCCGGTCAGACACCCCATCTCCGGGGCTGTGAAGGGTCTCCCCTTCACAGCCCCCTTCTTTTCCCCCCGTCCCCCTGTCATTGCGAGACAGTGCCGCCTTGCCTCCCCTGAAAGGGGTCTTGGGTGTGTCGCCGGCGCCTGCGCCGGTGACGGAGGGGTCTGCCGTGGCAATCCGTCTCCCCCGTCCACCCTGTCATCTTGAGCGGAGCCGCGCAGCGGCGCAGTCGAAAGATCTATAAACGAACGTTACGCCGGGGGCGAGATCCTTCGACTCGCCCTTCGGGCTCGCTCAGGATGACACGGTAGAGGAAGTCATTCCTTCCCTCTTCCCTCTTCCCTCTTCCCTTTTCACACTTCTCCCCCTCGCGGCATTGACAGAAGCCGCCCAAAAAAGGTATACTATAATATGTGTCAAGATTCTTTTCTGCGAAGTACGGAGGCATCCCATGAAACTGGAATGGATGGGAAAGCACCGCACCGCGGTGGAGGCGATGATCCGCTGCGGCAACAGCTATTCCCAGAACGTAAACCTGCGCGGCATGATGACGGAGGCTGTGGACATCTCCGCCGCCGAGCTGCAGGTGATGGAATATATCCTTGAAAACGAGGAGCGGCGGGAGAACATGTCCCAGGTGGCCGCCCGGCTGGACATCAGCCAGAGCAATTTTTCCAAGATCGTGGCGCAGCTCTGCCGCCTGGGTCTGCTGGAGAAGTTCCGCACCTGCCGCAACCGCAAAAACGTGATCGTGCAGCCCACGGAGCTGGCGCGCCAGGTCTACCGGGACTATGCGGTGAACGCCGCCAAGAGCTGGCAGCCCATTTTTGACGAGCTTGACCGCATGGGGCCGGAGGCGGAGGCGGGCTTCATCCGCCTGCTGGACACTTTTTCCGCCAGCATGCACGCCGCGCGGGATGCGCTGAGCCAGCGGGAGAGCGAGGACATCGAGCTCATCCCCCTGGACTGAGCATCCGTCCCCATCCCCGTAGCGGCCCGACCATAGGCTCCTCGGCGGCCCTGCTGTCCGCCCCTCGCCCATGTCCTCGCTTGCGCCGGGGGCGAAATCCTTAGACTCGCTTCGCTCGCGAAGCCATGGCAAAGAAGGTCATTCCCTCGTTCCTTCATCTCTTCGTAACTTCAATCCTTCATTCTATACTTGAAAGGAGCACTTTCCCATGAAGTACATCATGGCCCTGGATCAGGGCACTACCAGCTCCCGCTGCATCCTCTTTGACAAATCCGGCAACATCTGCTCCGTGGTCAACAAGGAGTTCAAGCAGTACTATCCCCAGCCCGGCTGGGTGGAGCACGACGCCGACGAGATCTGGGACACCACCCTGGAGGTGGCCCGGGCCGCCATGGCCAAGCTCAGCGTGAAGGCGGAGGACATTGCCGCCATCGGCATCACCAACCAGCGGGAGACCACCGTGGTCTGGGACAAGGAGACCGGCGAGCCCATCGCCCACGCCATCGTCTGGCAGTGCCGCCGCACCTCGGACATCATCGACGGTCTGGTAAAGGACGGCTGGAGCGACAAGATCCGGGAGAAGACCGGTCTGGTGCCCGACGCCTATTTCTCCGGCTCCAAGATCAAGTGGCTTTTGGACAACACCCCCGGCGCCCGCCGCCGGGCCAAAGCCGGCAAGCTCCTCTTCGGCACCATCGACACCTGGCTGATCTGGAAGCTCACCGGCGGCCGGGTCCACGTCACGGACTACACCAACGCCAGCCGCACCATGCTCTTCAACATCAAGGAGCTCTGCTGGGACAAGGAGCTGCTGAACCTGCTGGACGTGCCCGAGACCATGCTGCCGGAGGTCAAGCCCTCCTCCTGCGTCTATGGGAAGACGGACTTCGAGCTCCTTGGCGGCGAGATCCCCATCGCCGGCGCGGCAGGTGACCAGCAGTGCGCCCTCTTCGGCCAGTGCTGCTTTGAGCCCGGCCAGATGAAGAACACCTACGGCACCGGCTGCTTCCTGCTGATGAACACCGGCCACGACATCGTCAAGAGCCAGAACGGCCTGGTGACCACCATCGCCGCCAGCGCCGACGGCACGGTCCAATACGCGCTGGAGGGCTCCATCTTCATCGCCGGCGCCGCCATCCAGTGGCTGCGGGACGAGCTGGGGGTCCTGACCTCCGCCAGTGAGAGCCTGGACTATGCCAAGCGGGTGCCCGACACCGCCGGCGGCTACGTGGTGCCCGCCTTCACGGGCCTGGGCGCGCCCTACTGGAACCAGCGGGCCCGGGGCGTCATCGTGGGCATCACCCGGGGCTTCAGCCGGGCCCATCTGGTCCGCGCCACCCTGGAAAGCCTGGCCTACCAGACCTATGACATTGTCCGCGCCATGGAGCGGGACTCCGGCATCCCCATCGCCGATTTGAAGGTGGACGGCGGCGCCTCCGCCAACAACTTCCTCATGCAGTTCCAGTCCGACCTGATCGCGGCGGACGTGTACCGTCCCCGCTGCATCGAGACCACCGCCCTGGGCGCGGCCTATCTGGCAGGTCTGGCCGTGGGCTACTGGAGCAGTCTGGACGACGTGCGCAACAACTGGGCCGTGAACAAGGTCTTCACGCCGGAGCTGGACGAGGAGAAGCGCCGCAGGCTGCTCCACGGCTGGCACAAGGCCGTCAAGTGCGCCCAGCTCTGGGGCGACGAGGAATAAGGGCGCTGCGCGCCCATGAAGCCGCTTCGCGGATGAAGAAATGATGACGCTTCGCGAATGAAGAAATTGTGGTGTGCCGCTTTGCGGCACAGATTGGAATCCGTCGCGCTTCGCGCGACGCCGCTATTGGCCGAAGGCCCTTCATTCCTTCATTCCTTCATTCCTTCATTCCTTCATTCCTTCATTTCTTCATTTCTTCGTTCCTTCATTCCGATCAATCTGGAGGTTTCTATGACCAATCTCGACAAGCTGAGAAACTGCGAACTCTTCCTCTTCGATATGGACGGCACCCTCTATCTGGGGGACGACGTGTACGAGGGCGCCATCGCCCTGATGGAGGATCTGCCCCGCCTGGGCAAAAAGTACATCTATCTCACCAACAACTCCTCCCGGGCGGGGGTGGACTATATCACCCGCCTGCGCCGCCTGGGCTTCCCCTGCGAAAGCGAGAACGTCTTCACCTCCGGCATGGCCACGGGCCTGTACCTGAACCAGCACTTCCCCGGCGCCAAGGTCTATCTGGCCGGCACCAGGGCCTTTTACCGGGAGCTCAAAAGCTACGGCATCGACCTGGTGAACGACGAAAACGGCCATACCGACGCCTTCGACGTGGACGTGGTGGTCCAGGGCTTCGACACGGAGCTTGTCTACGAGAAGCTGGACAGGGCGGTGCATTATCTCCGCCGGGGCTCCAAGTTCATCGCCGCGAACCCGGACTGGGTCTGCCCCATGCCCGCCGGCGAGGTTCTGCCGGACTGCGGCAGCATCTGCGCCCTGCTGACGGCCTCCTCCGGCGCCAAGCCCGAGTTCATCGGCAAGCCCAACCGGAATATGATCGACGTGATCGCCGCCAGCACCGGCATCCCCAACGAGAAGATATGCGCCGTGGGGGACCGGCTCTATACCGACATCGCCGTGGCCCAGAACGCAGGCAGCGTCTCCGTTCTGGTGCTCTCGGGCGAGACCGACCAGATGATGGTGGACGAGGCCTCCCGCAAGCCGGACCTGGTGCTCCCCTCCGTCAAGGAGCTCCACGAGCTTCTGCTGGGCTGAGATCCGAAACAAAGGGGGGCGCCGCGTTCTGCCGCCCCCCTCCATCCATCATCCGCCACTCACATTTGACTTATGACTTTTCTTACTTTCTTCTTTCCGATCCTGACCGTTCTGCTGTTGCTGTCCTTTTATCTCAATCTCCCCGGGCTCAAAAGCTGTCTGCGTCCGCTGGACATGCCCCCTCCTCCCCCCGGGAGGAAGAGGCCCCGGCTGCTGCGGGAGGATCGCTCCCGCCGTCTCACCCGGAAAGACGCCCTGCCGATGCTGCTCATCACCCTGCTTTACGCCTGCACGGCCTTCTTCCGTCTGGGCAGCTTCACCGATCCGCAGACCTTCGTCCCCATGGCGGAGACCGAGGCTGTCCTCACCCTGCCGGAAGGGGCGCTGCCCAGCCAGCTGGTGCTGTACCCGGGCGTCGGCATCGGAGGCTACACCATTGAGTACTCCGAGGACGGGGAGACCTACGAGCGGGTCGACAGCTTTGTGCAGGACCACGTGGCCGTGCTCAAATGGGCCAGTCTCTGCCCGGAGACCGAGCTTCGCCCCCGCGCGATCCGCATCTCCGGCAGCTACGGACATCCCTGGCTGGGCGAGGTCCTGGTGCTGGACGGGGACGGGCAGCCCGTCGCCTTTCAGTGCAGCATCCCCGCGCTCTGCGACGAGCAGGAGACCATGCCGGAAAGCTTCACCTTCCAGAACTCCAGCTATTTTGACGAGATCTATCACGCCCGCACGGCCTGGGAGCACCTCAACGGGGTCAGCCCTTATGAGACCACCCACCCGCCGCTGGGCAAGGAGATCATCGGCATCGGGATCCTGCTCTTCGGCATGACGCCCTTTGGCTGGCGCTTTTCCGGCACCCTTTTCGGGGTGCTGATGCTGCCGCTGCTGTACATCCTGCTGAAACGCCTCTTCGGCGGACGGCTGATCCCCAGTCTTGGCACGGTGATCTTCGCCACGGACTTCATGCACTATGTGCAGACCCGCATCGCCACCATCGACACCTATTCGGTCTTCTTCATCCTGCTGATGTACCTGTTCATGTACCTCTGGCTGTCGGAGGACCGGCTCTGGGCCCTGGCCCTCTGCGGCGTCAGCTTCGGCCTGGGCGCCGCCTCCAAATGGACCAGTCTCTATGCGGGAGCGGGTCTGGCGCTGCTGTGGCTGGTGCATTGGATCGGCCGCTTCCGCAGCGCCCGCAAAGAGCGCATGGAGCCCGAGAAGGAGGAAGCGGTTCTGCCGGCCTTCCTGTGGAACGTGCTGTTCTGTCTGATCTTCTTCATCGCGGTGCCCGGCCTCATCTATCTGCTCAGTTATATCCCCTACGCCCGGGCGGCGGGAACGCCGATCTTTTCCAAGCAGTTCCTGATCCTGGTATACAACAACCAGTATTACATGTTCACCTATCACTCCCAGTCCGTGCTGGGCTCCACCCACCCCTTCTCCTCCAACTGGTATCAATGGCTCATAGACGCCCGCCCCATCCTTTACGTGCTGGAGTATCCCACCGCCGATACCCATATCAGCATTGCGGCCTGGCTGAACCCGGTGCTCTGCTGGGGAGGACTCATGAGTCTTCCGGTGCTGATCTGGATGGCCACCCTGCGGCGGGACCGGCGGGCCGGCTTTATCCTGGTGGGCTATCTCAGCCAGTTGCTGCCCTGGATTCCGGTGCCGCGGCTGACCTTTGCCTATCACTACTTCCCCTCGGCGCTGTTCCTCACCCTCTCGCTGAGCTATATGATGGCTCTGCTGCGGGAAAACCGGCGCAGATGGCGCGTCTCGGCCATCACCCTCACCGCCGGCAGCGCCGCGCTGTTCGTGCTCTTCTTCCCGGTCCTCAACGGCCTGCCGGTCAAAGCGGAGCTGGTGCCCATTCTGTATAAGTGGCTGCCAAGCTGGCCCTTCTATTGAAGCTCGCTGCGCGAGTGAAGGAATGAAGACGCGTTGCTAATGAAGAAATGAAGACGCTTCGCTAATGAAGTAATTATGGTATCGCCTTCGGCGATGAATTAATATCCGTGCCGCGCAGCGGCACACCACAATTGGTCCGAAGGACCCTTCATTCCTTCATTCCTTCATTCCTTCATTCCTTCATTCCTTCATTCCTTCATT
>JAFWQQ010000053.1 GCA_017545165.1 Oscillospiraceae bacterium | reverse complement strand
CATTTTTTACCGGCCAGAATCGCGCCATGCTTCGTTGGCGGCCTTGGCCATATATGTCCATTATGCCCTGCGGCCGCCGCCTCGCCTGACGCGATTCTGACTCGGTAAAATTCTAAAGCTTTTTATCGGTGAATAGTATCACCGTAGGGGCGGCCCTCGCGGCCGCCCGCCTTGCCTCCCCCACCGGGGGAGGTGGCCCTCGCGGCCGCCCGCCTTGCCTCCCCCACCGGGTGAGGTGGCCCTCGCGGCCGCCCGCCTTGTCTCCCCCACCGGGGGAGGTGGCATCCGCCGATCTCCCGCGAGGCGGATGACGGAAGGGGTCCTCCCGCTGCCCCGCCCGCCGCCACGCGGAAACGCCGCTTCCCGCTGTAGGGGAGGGGCTTGCCCCTCCCGCAGATATGCGGCATGCTCGGTTTTTGCGCCGCAGGGGCCCGGCCACAGGCTCCTCGGCCGCCCGCCTTGCCTCCCCCACCGGGGGAGGTGGCATCCGCCGATCTCCCGCGAGGCGGATGACGGAAGGGGTCCTCCCGCTGCCCCGCCCGCAGTCACGCGGAAACGCCGGTTCCCGCCGTAGGGGCGACCTTCGGTCGCCCGCCGCCACGTGGAAACGCCGGTTCCCGCCGTAGGGGCGACCTTCGGTCGCCCGCAGTCACGCGGAAACGCCGGTTCCCGCCGTAGGGGCGACCTTCGGTCGCCCGCGGTCACGCGGAAACACCGGTTCCCGCCGTAGGGGCGACCTTCGGTCGCCCGCAGTCACGCGGAAACGCCGCTTCCCGCTGTAGGGGAGGGGCTTGCCCCTCCCGCAGATATGCGGCATGGTCGCTTTTTGCGCCGCAGGGGCCCTGCCACAGGCTCCTCGTCGCCCCGCCGATCCTCCTCCCCGCAGCAACGCACAATTCCTTCATTCCTTCTCTCCTTCATCCCCCCGTGCCGGGCGCAAAGAGAGCGTCGAATCCTGGATTTTCTCCTGGATTCGACGCTCTCTTTTTTCATTTCACCAGCACCATGGTCCCGCACACGTCGCACAGCGGCACGCCGGGGATCCTTCTCCCCAACTCCGTCTCATAGCGCTCCAGGGCTCTCTTCACCCCCGGCAGCTTGGGATTGCCCCAGTCGTGCAGCAGGATGTTCCCACCCTCGCTGAGCCGGGGCCAGAACCAGCGCAGGCCCTGGAGCGTGCTCTCCTCCAGATCCGCGTCCAGAGAAACCAGGGCGAAGCGCTCGCCCTCCAGGCCCCGGGCTGTCTCCGGGAAGAAGCCCCTGCGGATCACGGCCCGTTCCCGGTGGGGCAGCAGGTCGAGAACTCGCTCCTCGTTGGTGTTCCGGTGGGCCTCTATCAGGCCCCTGGCCTCTCCCTCCGCCTCCGTCTCCGCAAAGCCTTCAAAGCTGTCAAAGAGGTACAGGGTCCGTTCCGGCAGCAGGGCGTTGATACAGGCGGCAAAGGCGCCCCGGTAGACCCCCAGCTCCGCCGCCGCGCCGGGGATCCTTGCCAGCCTGCGGCAGATCGCCTCCAGCGTCCGCAGACGCACATAGTCGTTTTCCAGATCCCGCTGGCTCAGGGGGCTCTCCTCCAGCCACATGGGCTCCCGTACCGGGTGCTGGGGCCGCCGCAGCTCCTCCAGCAGCTCCCCGGGCAGCAGCCCGGCGGCTTTGTCATAGGCGCTGTTCCGGTCCGCCACGGTCCAATTGTTCTTGAGAAACAGCAGCTTCTCCCCGGGAAAGCCCAGCTCCTCCGCCCGCTTCGCGATGCGCTTTGCATGTCGGCTGGCTACCAGGATCAGGTCAAAGTCCTCCCCCCGCAGCGCCTCCGGGGCCAGCACCGGCCGCCCCAGGAAGGAGCCTTCTCTCCCCTCTCCGTCCAGAAAGGCCGCGATGCGCGCCGGGTCCAGGCCTCGGTCGATCAGATCCCCCGCGCCGCAGCCGGTCCCCCAAACATAGAGCTTCATATTCTCCCGCCCTTTCCCGTTCTTCGTAATTGTACGGCGTAACCGCCCCGGCCCCGCTTCCCGCCTCCCGCCTCGGAAGCCGCCCTCACGAAGCCCGCCTCTTTCCCGTTTTTCTTGATTATACGGCAAAAAATCGGCCCAGTCCAGCCTTTCTCTCTTTACAAAAACGAAGAAATATCGTATACTTCAAAATACCGAAACTTATTTTTTTGTAATTCGTAACCGCAGGGGGTGCTTTTCGGTGCAGTTTGGTGCAGTGATCGTCGCGGCAGGCATGTCTTCCCGCATGGGGGACTTCAAGCCCATGTTGAATATCGGCTCTATCTCCATCGCCCAGCGCATCGTGGCAACGCTCCACCAGGCCGGCGTTACCCGGATCGTGGTGGTCACAGGCTACAATGCCCAGCAACTGGAGCGCCATCTGGCCAACAACGGCCTGGTCTTCCTCCGCAATGAGGACTATGCCTCGACCCAGATGTTCGACTCCGCCAAGATCGGCCTGCGCTACCTGAAGGACAAGTGCGACCGCATCCTCTTCACCCCGGTGGACATCCCGCTCTTCACCTCCCTGACCGTAACGCAGCTGATGGAGTCCGGCGGGTCGCTGGCCTGCCCCGTCTGCCAGGGCCAGACCGGCCACCCGCTGATGATCGCCTCCTCCCTGGTGGACGCCATCCTGGCGGACTCCGGCGAGGGCGGCCTCCAGGGCGCCATCCGCCGCTGCGGCACCGAGATGAAAAAGATCCCCGTGGACGACGCGGGCATCCTCCACGATGCGGATACCCCGGCAGACTACCAGGCTCTGCTGGAATACCACAACGAACAGCTGATCCGGCCGGAAATCTGGGTCTCCCTGGCCCGGGAGCGGCCCTTCTTCGACGAAAAGACCGCCATGCTCCTGGCCCTGGTGGACGAGACCAAATCCGTGCGTACCGCCTGCCAGCGGATGCAGATCTCCTACTCCGGCAGCTGGAACATCATCCACGCCCTGGAGAGCCAGCTTCATTTCCCCCTGCTGGAGCGCAGCCAGGGCGGCGCCAATGGGGGCGAGAGCAAGCTCACCGAGAAAGGCCGCCGCCTGCTGGACTGTTATCAGAAGTATTCCCAGCGCCTGCGGCAGGAAGCGGCCAAGCTCTTTGAAGAATACTTCGGGGAGGAGCTATGAAGCGCAACGTCTATCTGATCCGCCACGCCATGCCGGACATCCCCATCGGGGAGCGCTGGTGCGTGGGCGGGCGGACCGATCTTCCTCTGGGCCGGCTAGGCCGGCTCCAGGCGGCGCTGCTGCCCTTCGTCCCGGAGCTGCGGGACCTGGGCGCGGTGTTCTGCAGCGGCATGATCCGGGCCCGGCAGACGGCACTGCCCCTCTGCCCCGCACCCCGGGAGATGCCGGGGCTGCAGGAGCAGGACATGGGAGAATGGGACGGCCTGTCCTTCCGGGAGATCCGGGAGCGCTTTCCGGAACTCTACAAGGCCCGGGAAAGCCAGCCGGAGCTGATGCCGGAGGGAACGGAGCCCACGGAGGCCGTCCGAACCCGGATGGAGGCGGCGATCCTCCGCTGCCTGGCCAAAAGCGAGGGGGATATCGCCATCGTGAGCCACAAGGGGGCCATCGCCAGCCTCCTGGGCAGTCGGGAGGGCCTGGACTATACTTCCATCACCCGCCTGGACTTTGACGGAGTGCGTCTCACCCCGATCCGGGTGGGAATGCTGCCCCATCCTGCGCTGACCGAGCCGGTCTGCCTTGCGCTGCTGGAGGCCGCCGGGGCAGATGAAAAGCTCTGTGCCCACTGCCGGGCCGTGGCAGCGCTGGCCGGGGAGCTCTGCGCCGCGCTGGCGGAAAAGGGATTCATCCTTGACGCGGAAGCCGTCCGGGCGGCTGCCCTGTTGCACGACATTGCCAGGGATCAGCCGGAGCATCCCGCCGTCGGGGCGCTTTGGCTGCGGGAGCTTGGCTATCCGGAGCTGGCGGAGATCGTCCGGCAGCACCACGATTGGGCGGGGGAGGGCCTGGACGAGGCCGCCTTGGTCTATATCGCGGACAAGGCGGTCCGGGGCGACCGGCGCGTCCCCATCGACGAGCGCTTCGAAGCCAGCCTTGCCAAATGCGCCGGTCCGGAGGCCCTGGCTGCCCACCGGCGGCGTTGGGAATCGGCAAAACAGATTCAAAACGAGATCAACCGGCTCTGCGGAGCGGAGCTGCTGCCATAGGAGGACAAAATATGAAACTGATGAAGACCGAAGAGGCCGTTGGCCACGTGCTCTGCCACGACATTACCCAGATCATCCGGGGCGTCACCAAGGCGCCGGTGTTCCGCAAGGGCCATATCATCCGGCCCGAGGACGTGCCGGTGCTGCTGAGCGTGGGCAAGGACCACATTTATATCTGGGAGAACAACGAGAACATGCTCCACGAGGACGAGGCGGCGGAGATCCTGCGGGATCTGTGCATCGGAGAGAACATGCACGCCACCGAACCGAAAGAGGGGAAAATCGAACTGATTTCCGATATCGACGGTTTACTTTTGGTGGACGTGGAGAGGCTGCGGGCCGTGAACTCCCTGGGGGATATGATGATCGCCACCCGGGCCTCCGGCTTCGTGGTGAAAAAGGGCGAAAAGCTCTGCGGCACCCGGGTTATTCCCCTCATCATCGAGAAGGAGCGGATGGAGCGGGCCAAAGAAGCGGCCGGCGACAAGCCCCTGCTGCGCCTGCTGCCCCTGAAAAGCAAGAAGGTGGGCGTGGTAACCACCGGAAACGAGGTCTTCTACGGCCGGATCGAGGACACCTTTACCCCGGTCATTGTCCAGAAGCTGCATGAGTTCGGCGGCTGCGAGATGACGGAGCACGTGGTGCTCAACGACGACCATGAGAAGATCACCGCCGCGGTGCTGGAAATGCTTTCCAAGGGCTGCGACATGGTCCTCTGCAGCGGCGGCATGAGCGTGGATCCGGACGACCGGACCCCGCTGGCTATCAAGAACACCGGCGCCAATATCGTCTCCTACGGTTCGCCCGTGCTGCCGGGGGCCATGTTCCTGGTGTCCTACATGCCGGACGGACGGCCTGTCTGCGGGCTGCCCGGCTGCGTGATGTACGCCCGGCGCACCATCTTCGACCTGCTGCTGCCCTATCTGGTAACGGACACGCCCATTACCAAAGAACAGCTGGCCGCTTTCGGCCACGGCGGCCTGTGCCTCAACTGCAAGGTCTGTCACTTCCCCAACTGCGGCTTCGGAAAGGGAGTTTGAAAGCGCACTATCCCCTGTTTTTCCTTTGGTATGAACACGTAAAGCCGTGTTTATATAATTTTGTCCCTGAAATACGGGAAGGAGGAAAACACCATGAAAAAGACCCTGGCACTGCTGCTGGCGCTTGCGATGCTCTTCGCGCTGACGGCAGCGAGCGCCTTCGCCGAGGACAAGGCGGAGGAGAAAGAACCGGTGGAGCTGATCGTTTTTGCGGCGGCTTCCATGACCGAGACCCTGACGGAGATCAAAGACATGTACGAGGAGGCCAATCCCCATGTGACCATCACCTACAACTTTGACTCCTCCGGCACGCTGAAGACCCAGATCCAGGAGGGCGCGGACTGCGACCTGTTCATCTCCGCCGGTCAGAAGCAGATGAACCAGCTGGACATCAACGCCGATCCGAAGGTCAACACCGACGAGCTGGACTTCGTACTGGAGGGCAGCCGCATCGACCTGCTGGAAAACAAGGTCGTTCTGGTTGTGCCCGAAGGCAACCCCAAGGGCATCGAATCCTTTGACCAGCTGGCCGAGCTCCTGAAGGACGGCGAAGTTCTGATGGCCATGGGCAACAGCGACGTGCCCGTTGGCCAGTACACCCAGAAGATCCTCGCCTATTATGAACTGAACGAGGACGAGCTGGCCGCCGCCGGCAAGCTCACCTACGGCACCAATGTGAAGGAAGTCACCACCCAGGTCAAGGAGGGCAGCGTGGACTGCGGCATCGTCTACTGCACCGACGCATTCTCCGCTGAGCTCACCGTCATCGACAGCGCCACCGCAGAGATGTGCGGCCAGGTCATCTACCCCGCCGCCGTGCTGAACGTGAGCGCGCATCCCGAAGAAGCCCAGGCTTTCCTGGATTATCTGAACACCGAAGAGGCCATGGCCGTGTTTGAAAAGGTCGGCTTCTCCTCTGTCCCGCTCCCCGAACCCGAGGAAGCCGAGGCTGAGGAGACCGTCCCCGAAGAAACACCCGCCTGATAACGACAAGATGGAGCAGGCAGACGGCGCCGTCCGTGCCGTCTGTCTGCTCCCCGGGAGATCAAATCGTCTATGGATTGGTATCCGCTGATAAACTCGCTGCGCATCGCGGCCATCAGCTGCGTGCTGGTGTTCTTCTCGGGGATCTTCTTCGCCTACTATGCGGCGAAGCTGCCCCGTGCCGTCAAGGGCGTTCTGGATGTGATCCTGACGCTGCCGATGGTGCTGCCGCCCACAGTCTGCGGCTATTTTCTGCTGCTGGTCTTTGGTGTGAAGCGCCCCCTGGGCGCTCTGCTGCTGCAGGTCGGGATCAAATTCGTCATGACCTGGTACGGCGGGATCCTGGCCGCCGCGGTGGTGGCCTTCCCGCTGATGTACCGCACGGCCCGCGGCGCCTTTGAGAGCTTTGATCAGACGCTTGCCTATGCGGGGCAGACCCTGGGCCTTTCCAACACCTTCATTTTCTGGCGCATCCGGATGCCCGCCTGCCGCCAGGGGATCCTGGCGGGAACAGTGCTGTCCTTCGCCCGGGCTCTGGGCGAGTACGGCGCCACCAGCATGCTCATCGGCTATACCCCCGGGCGCACGGCCACCATCTCCACCACCGTCTACCAGCTGTGGCGCACCAACGACGAAAAGGGCGCTTTTTTCTGGGTGATGGTAAACCTGGCCATCAGCACGGTGGTGCTGCTGGCGGTGAACCTGCTGGAGGCCCGGCAGAAAAAGGCGGTGAAGGCATGAGTCTGATCGTGGATATCCGCAAGGATCTGGGAAGCTTCCAGCTGGAAGCCGCTTTTGAGGCGGGAAATGGCATCACCAGCCTGCTGGGGCCCTCCGGCTGCGGCAAGAGCCTGACTCTGAAATGTATCGCCGGCATCGAAAAACCGGACCGGGGCCACATCGAGCTGAACGGGCGGGTGCTCTTCGACTCTGAGAAACGCATCAATCTGCGCCCCCAGGAGCGGCATGTGGGCTATCTTTTCCAGAACTATGCCCTGTTTCCCAACATGACGCTGCGGAAAAACATCCTCTGCGGAATGACGGAGGTCTACGGCCGTGACGAAAAGGAGCGCAGGCTGCAGGAGATCCTCGCGATGATGCGTTTGGAGAACCAGGTGAATCACAAGCCTCATCAGCTCTCCGGCGGCCAGCAGCAGCGGGCAGCATTGGCCCGCATCCTGGTGAGCGAGCCGCTGCTTCTGCTGTTGGACGAGCCCTTCTCCGCCCTGGACGCCCATCTGCGGGACTCCCTGAAGATCGGGCTGCGGGACATGCTGCAGAGCCTGGGCCGGGAGGTATTGATGGTGACCCACAGCCGGGAGGAGGCCTACACCATGAGCGACAGCATCGCCGTCATGGACAGGGGCCGCCTGCTGACCCACAAGCCCACCAAGGAGCTCTTCGCGGATCCCGGGAGCATCCCCGCCGCGGTAATGACCGGCTGCAAAAACATCGCAGCCGCCGTAAAAACCGGGGAACACGAGGTGGAGGTGCCGGAATGGGGCGTCCGGCTGAAGACCGCGGCCCCCGTGAGAGAGGGCCTGGCCGCGGTGGGAATCCGCGCCCACTACTTCAACGCCGGTACCGCCCACAACCGCTTCCCCGTCGCCTATGTGGAAGAGATGGAGGAGCCCTTCGAGACCACCCTTCAGTTTCGTTTCGCCGGGCAGGATCCGAACAGCGCCCCGATCTGGTGGAGAATTCCCAAGGACAAAAAGCCCGCGCAGTTCCCGGCAGAGCTGGGCGTGGCCCCGGCAAACATCTTATTGCTGTATGAATAAGAGTATCCCTCAGGCAGGGGAGCCAAAGTTGAAGGAGATTATAATGAAACTCAGTGCCAGAAATCAGTTCAAGGGCAAGATCGTTGATATTCAGAAAGGCGCCGTCAATGGGATCGTGAAGATCGACATCGGCGGCGGCAACGTCATGAGCGCCACCATCTCCATGAACGCCATCCAGGAATTGGGCCTGGAGATCGGCAAGGAGGCCTATGCCGTGGTGAAGGCCACCTCCGTCATGGTCGGCATCGACGACTGAGCCGTTATCCCACAATCAGCAATGCTCCCCGGGCGTTCGCCCGGGGAGCCTCCATGTGCAGCAAAAGAGCAGCGCTCTTTTGCCCAATGCTCATGATAACACGGCTTTTAGAGAATACGGATTGCCACACCAGGCTCATTGATCACAGCAGAGCTGGGATCGTCGCAGCCAAGCTTGGTTCGTCGCGCGTTTCTCGCGCGTCGCTATGTTCGCAATGACAAATCCGGGGGCGACGGGCGCTTCATGAAGCGCCCCTACGACGGGGCGGACACGAGGGACACCTCATCCGTCACGGCGCTTGCGGGGGATGCGCCGCGACACCTTCTCCTCAATAGGAAGGCATAGGGGTGTCCCCCTGCAGGAAACAGCCCTTCGGAGCGAGCTCCGAAGGGCTGTTTCCAAACGCTGAACACAAATCATGCGGCTGGAATCACAGAACAGCAAACGGAAAACACGAATCTCGGAACCGGAAGCACCCGCGCTGAAAACTGCGTACTCAGCTCCAGTCCTCCACCAGGACCTTCATGGTGCCGCCGCAGACCATGCCGTCGCTTTCGGCCACCTCGCCGGTCAGGTCGATGTCAATGACCTTGTAGCGCCCGGTGCCGATGATGCGCACCGCGTCCCGGATCACGGCGCCCTCGCTGCAGCCGCCGCCGATGCTGCCGGTGACCTTGCCCAGCGGGCTCACGGCCATCTTGGCGCCGGTGCCTCGGGGGGTGGAGCCCTTGGTCTCGATCACGGTGACCACGGCCTTGGGCTCGCTGTTCTCCGCCAGATATTCCAGGGTGCTGAGCTCCAGGTCCGAGTCCGCGCAGCAGCGGCTGGGATCTCCGTGCTCCGGCAGGCGCTTGTAGGCCACCACCTCGGAGAGGATGGAGATAGCGATCTCTGCGGGCGTCACGGCCCCGATGGGCAGGCCGATGGGCGTGCAGACGGTCTTCAGACGCGCCTCGTCAAAGCCCTCCTCCTTCAGCATTTCCAGCAGCCCCTTGGTCCGCCGGCGGGAGCCGATCATGCCCAGATAGGCGGGCTTGACCCCGGGCAGCAGCACCCGCAGACAGTCCGCGTCGTGGCGATGTCCCCGGGTGATGACCACCACATAGTCAAAGGGCGTGACCTTCAGGGCGCGGATGCCGTTTTCAAAGCTGTCGCAGATCACCTGGGCGGCCTCGGGAAAGCGGACGCGGTTGGCAAAGTCCGGCCGGTCGTCCACCACGCAGACCTGGAAGCCGCAGGCGGCGCCGAACTGGCACACCGGCAGGGCGATGTGCCCGCCGCCCAGGACGATGAGCCGCTCCTGGGGCAGCATGGGCTCCCGGACGGTGGCGGTCCCCTTCTCCTCGGCATAGCTCACTTTAGCGCAGAGACGGCCTTTCAGATCCAGCTCCGGCGTCAGCGATACGAGCCGGCGCTGCAGTCCTTCCGCCAGGCTGCCCTCCGTTCCGCGAAAAACGGTTTCCATGCTGCAGGCGGTCCCCGCCTCCAGATGGTTCAGAACGTCCTTGTAGATATTCATGCCGATGGCTCCCTTCCCGATTTTTTCTTATTTTACCGCTTCTCCCCTTTTCGCACAAGCATTATTTCACTCATCCGGCAACTTCAACCAAAAAGCACGGGACTATTTTGTTAGAATGCACAAAAAGCAATTCGCAAGTTCTGCGAATTGCTTTTTGTTGTAACTTGCTGCGTTACCCTATTGAAGAGTAAGATAAATGTGTAATGATGTGGGATTGCGCAAAGCGTTTTTCCATAGGTTTTTCCCAGAGAAAGAAGGTCGATCCCCATGGATGAGGAGCTCTTTGAGATCGTTGCCGATTCCGTTACGGTGGAAGTGACGGACAAGGCCACCGGCAAGGTTTTTCGGCGGGAGCTGCCCATTGATTACTTTGAAAACGCCAACTTCCTGCGGCTCAGCGGGGAGAATCTGGACGGGAGCCTGTCCCAGCTGGTCTTCTACACCCACCGTGGCATCCAGCGGGTGAAGGACATCACCGGCAAGGGCCCGGATCACGACCGCTGCGGCGGCCACGGACACAGTCACGAGCACGAAGAATAAGCGCAAGTCCTTTCGAAACGAAAGCAAATATATTACACAATACAAGGAGGAAAACACATGATCAGAAAAACGCTTGTCATCAACGGCGTCACCCGGAACCTGGTCCTGGACAAGGACGAGACCCTGGCAACCGTTCTGCGCGAGCACCTGCTGCTGACCGGCTGTAAGATCGGCTGCGGCGAGGGCCACTGCGGCGCCTGCAACGTCATCATGAACGGCAAGGTCACCAAGTCCTGTCTTTTCAAGATGAGCCGGATCCCCGACGGCGCCGAGATCACCACCATCGAGGGCGTCGGCACCCTGACCGACATGCATCCCCTGCAGGTCGCCTGGATGGCCCACGGCTGCGCCCAGTGCGGCTTCTGCACCCCCGGCTTCATCATCAGCGCCAAGGTCCTTCTTGAGAACAACCCCAATCCCACCCGCGAGGAGGTCCGCGACTGGTTCAACAAGCAGCGCAACCTCTGCCGCTGCACCGGCTACAAGCCCCTGGTGGACGCCGTTATGGACGCCGCCGCCGTGCTCCGCGGCGAGATGACCAAGGAAGACCTGGTCTTCAAGCCCACCGGCGACAGCATCAAGGGCACCAAGTACATCCGTCCCTCCGCTGCCCAGAAGGTCACCGGCACCTGGGACTTCGGCGCTGACGACGCGCTGAAGATGCCCGGCTGCCTGCGCCTGGCCCTGACCCAGGCCAAGGTCTCCCACGCCAACATCAAGAGCATCGACACCTCCGAGGCCGAGAAGATGCCCGGCGTGGTGAAGGTCATCACCTACAAGGACATCCTGGCTGCCGGCGGCACCAACCAGATCAACGGCCTGGTCATGCTGCCCAAGCACAACAAGACCGACGGCTTTGAGCGCCCGGTCCTCTGCTCCGACAAGATCTTCCAGTTCGGTGACGCTATCGCCATCGTCGCCGCCGACACCGAGGCCCACGCCCGTGCCGCCGCCGACGCCGTGAAGGTCGAGATCGAGGAGCTGCCCGCCTACATGAGCGCGCTGGACGCCATGGCGCCCGACGCCATCGAGATCCACCCGGGCACCCCCAACGTCTTCTATGAAACCAACTGCATCAAGGGACCCGACTTCGATTGGGACAGCATCCCCGACGAGCAGCAGGTCGAGATCGAGAGCTACTGCTCCCGTCAGCCCCACCTGCACCTGGAGCCGGACAACGGCTACGGCTACATCGACGAGGACGGCATGGTCACCGTGCACTCCAAGTCCATCGGTATCCATCTGCACATGCCCATGATCGCCGCCGGTATCGGCGTGCCCATGGAAAAGCTGCGCATCGTCCAGAACCACGCCGGCGGCACCTTCGGCTACAAGTTCTCCCCCACCAACGAGGCTCTCATCGGCGCGGCCGCCAAGATCATCGGCAAGCCCGTCAGCCTGAACTTCACCCAGTACCAGAACATCACCTACACTGGCAAGCGTTCTCCCGCCTTCATGCACATCAAGCTGGGCGCTGACAAGAACGGCAAGCTGCTGGCCCTGTGGGGCGACAACTATGTGGACCACGGCCCGTACTCCGAGTTCGGCGACCTGCTGACCATGCGTCTCAGCCAGTTCACCGGCGCCGGCTACGGCATCCCCTCTATCCGCAACAAGAGCCAGACCGTGTTCACCAACCACGCCTGGGGCTCCGCCTTCCGCGCCTACGGTTCTCCCCAGTCCTTCATGGGCTCCGAGATCGCCATCGACTGCCTGGCCGCCAAGATGGGCATTGATCCCTTCGAGATGCGCGCCATGAACTGCTACAAGGAGTCCGAGCACACCACCATCCCCACCGGCTATCCCCCCGAGGTCTACTGCGAAGAGGCCCTGTTTGAGAAGGCCCGCCCGCTGTACTACGCCGCCAAGAAGCGCTGCGAGGAGAAGAACGCCGCCTCCGACGGCCGCTTCAAGTACGGCATCGGCGTGTCCCTGGGCGTCTACGGCTGCGGCCTGGACGGCGTGGACGCCTCCTCCGCCTATGCCGAACTGAATCCCGACGGCACCGTCACCATCTACGTGTCCTGGGAGGATCACGGTCAGGGCGCCGACATGGGCGCGCTGGTTTCCGCTCACGAGACCCTGCGGCAGGCCGGCATCAAGCCCGAGCAGATCAAGCTCGTCATGAACGACACCAAGTACACCCCGAACTCCGGCCCCGCCGGCGGCTCCCGCTCTCAGGTCATGTCCGGCAACGCCTGCCGTCTGGCCGCCGAGGCGCTGCTGGCCGAGATGAAGAAGGACGACGGCACCTACCGCACCTACGACGAGATGGTCGCCGACGGCAAGAAGCTGAAGGTCGAGGGCAACTGGGTCACCACCTACTGCGCCGATCACCCGGTGGATCAGGACACCGCCCAGGGCGAGCCCTTTGCCACCTACATGTACACCATCTTCCTGCCCGAGGTCGAGGTCGACACCAAGACCGGCAAGGTCAAGGTCATCAAGTTCACCTGCGTGGCGGACGTGGGCACCATCATGAACAAGCTCCTGGTGGACGGCAACTTCTACGGCGGCCTGACCCAGGGCATCGGCCTGGCCCTCACCGAGGACTTCGAGGACCTGAACAAGCACACCAGCCTGCTCAAGTGCGGCATCCCGTACCCCAACGACGTGCCCGATGACATCGAGCTGCACTTCAACGAGACCTACCGTCCCAACGGCCCCTACGGTGCCGCCGGCTGCGGCGAGGCCCCGCTGGATGCTCCTCACCCCGCCATCCTGAACGCCATCTACAATGCCACCGGCGCCCGCGTGACCCGCATCCCGGCTCTGCCCGAGAAGGTCCTGGCCGCCCTGAAAGAGCTGGAGAAGTAATTTCAAAGCCTTGTAGAAAAAAGCATACCCGTGTATAATGGGGATGTGGGAAGCTTCCCACATCCCCATTTTCGTTAAGGAAAAACGAACAATGAAAAGTGAATAATTATGGTATCACGCCTGCGGCGTGATGATTTTCAATCCGTGCCGCGCAGCGGCACACCGCAATTATTCATTATTCATTATTCATTATTCATTTTCCACTCATTCCACCTTCCGGGAGGGATCGATTATGAGTCAGATCCAGGAGCGGGGCTCCACCCATGTGTATAAGGTCAACAAGATCTCCAAGGAGGAGGTCGACGGGATGGTGGCCCGCTGCGTCTATGAGGACCCGCCCTTCTGCAGCGCCGCCTGTCCTTTGAAGCTGGACGCCCGGGCCTTTCTCCAGGCCGCGGCCGCCGGGAGCTTCAAAAAGGCCCTGCAGCTCTATGAAAAGATCGCCCCCTTCCCCCTGATCCTGTCCTCCGGCTGCGAGGCCCCCTGCGAGGGCAAGTGCCGCCTGTCGGAGCTCGGGGACGGGCTTGCCGTTCGGGAGGTGGAGAAGGCCGTGGCCCGCTTCGGCGAGCAGTCGAAGCTGGGCGGCATCTTCCGCACCAAGAAGCGCAAAACGGTGGCTGTGCTGGGCTCCGGGCTCTTCCCCCTGCTGCTGGCGGGAGAGCTGGAAAAGAAGGCCTACCCCATCACCGTCTGCTGCGCGGAAGCGGACGAGGAGGAATATCTCCGCGCCGCCGCCCCCTTTCTGGACGAGGAGGCCTTCCGCCTGGAGCTGAAGCGCCTCCGGGGAAAGGACATCCAGTTTGCATTCTCCTGCCGCCTGGACGCGGCCTTCTTCGAAGAAAAGCGCCGGAGCGCCGACGTGCTCTGCGCCTCCTGGGAGCTGACCAGGGAACTCTTTCCGGAGGCGGCCTGCGTGCCGGAGCTGATGATCTTTGAGGCGGAGCGCATCGTCACCGGCCCCACCCGGGGCGTGATGGAAGCGGCCTTCGGGGCCAAAAAGGCGGCCCTCACCGTGGATCGCCTGGCCCAGAATCTGGACCCCCGGAACACCCGGGGCCAGGAGGGGGCCGTGGAAAGCAGGCTGTACACGGATTTGAGCGAGGCGAAGGAGCTTTCCCGCGTCTCCATGAGCGGCGCGGGCTACACCAAAGAGGAGGCCGTTCGGGAGGCGGGGCGCTGCATCGCCTGCCACTGCGAGGAGTGCATGAAGGCCTGCGCCTATCTGAAGCACTACAAGAAGCACCCGGGCCTTCTCGGCAAGGAGATCTACAACAACACCCAGATCATCATGGGCGACCACCAGCTCAACAAGCCCATGAACGCCTGCTCCCTCTGCGGGCAGTGTACGGTAGTCTGCCCCAACGGCTTTGATATGGCCCGTGTCTGCCACATGGCGCGGCGGAACATGGTTTCTACGGATAAAATGCCCCTGGCCCCCCACGAGTTTGCCCTGCTGGACATGCTCTTTTCCAATCAGGAGGCCTTTCTTGCCCGGCCCCAGCCCGGCTTTGAGAAGTGCAAGTACGTCTTTTTCCCCGGCTGCCAGGCTTCGGCCATCGCGCCGGAGACGGTGAAGGCCGCATACCTGGATCTCTGCCAGCGGCTGGAGGGCGGCGTGGCCCTGATGCTGGGCTGCTGCGGCGCCATCTGCGACTGGGCCGGCCGCTATGAAATGGAGCAGCAGACCCGGGACTTTCTGGACCGGGAGCTCAGCAAGCTGGGCGAACCCATCGTCATCGCGGGCTGCCCCACCTGCAAAAAGGAGCTGGAGAGCCACGAGGGCCTACAAATCGTCGGGATCTGGGACCTGCTGCTGGAGCTTGGTCTGCCCGCCGGGGCCAAGGCCCTGGACCGGCCCGCCGCGCTGCACGATTCCTGCGGTGCAAGGGGCGACGCGAAGACCCAGGACGCCATCCGGGAGCTGGCCCGCCGCCTGGGCTGCGAGCTCATGGACACTCCCTATGACCGGGACAGGGCCCCCTGCTGCGGCTACGGCGGGCTCACCGCCTACGCCAACCGGGAGGTGGCCGCGGAGATGACGGACAAGTGCCTGGAGCGCAGCGAGGCCCCCTATATCTCCTACTGCATGGCCTGCCGGGACCGCTTCGCCCGCCAGGGCCGCCAATCCCGGCACATCCTGGAGCTCTGCTACGGCACCGACGCCGGAGCGCCCCCGGATATCAGCGAGAAGCGCTGGAACCGACTGACCCTGAAAAACGAGCTGCTGCGCGAGGTGTGGCTGGAGGAGCCTATGGAAAAGAAACTGGACTATCCCCTGCTCTGGACCGACGAGGCCCGGCGCATGATGGACGATCGGATGATCCTCACCGACGACGTGATCGCCGTGCTGGAGGACTTCCGGCAGACCGGCGAGGCCATTCTGGACGACGACGGCCTGATGGTGGCCCGCCGCCGGGTGGGCAACGCCACCTTCTGGGTGAAGTTCAGCCGGGAGGGCGAGGGCTTCCGGGTCCACCGGGCCTGGAGCCACCGGATGCGCGTGGAAAAACGGGAGGGCTGAACATGGCCATTGAGAAGAATTACTACACCATAGACCCCCAGGGGAAGCTCTCCTGCGTCAAGTGCGGGGTGCCCCTCATCAAGGGCAAGGCCAAGTTCATGTATCTGGACAACGGCTTTCCCGTGGAGCTGCCGGTCTGCCCGGTGTGCGGCTTTGTCTATGTGCCGGAGGAGCTGGCCCTGGGCAAGGTGGCCTCCGTGGAGCGGGCCCTGGAGGACAAATGAGGAGCCACCCCGGCGGCGAAGAGCACACCCGCCGCATGCTTAAGCTGGCGGAGCTGGCCCCCGGCGCGTCCGTGCTGGACCTGGGCGCGGGAGCCGGTGAGGCGGTGGCCCTGCTGCGCGCCCTGGGCTATAAAGCCCGGGGGATCGACCGGGAGCCCCGGGGCAGGAACGTGGAGACGGGCGACCTGCTCCGCTCCCCCTTTCCCGACGGGAGCTTCGACGCCGTGCTGAGCCAGTGCGCCTTTTTCGTCTCCGGGAACCAGCCCAACGCGATAAAGGAGGCGGCCCGGCTGCTGCGCCCCGGCGGGAAGCTGCTGCTGTCCGACGTCTTTTTTGAAGACCCCCTCCCCCTGCTGGAAAAGGCGGGCTTTCGCCTGCTCCGGCGGGAGGAGCTGACCGCCGCCTGGCGGGAGTATTATCTGGAGGCCCTGTGGCGGGAGGACGCGCCCTGCTGCGAGATCCCCCGGGGCAAATGCAGCTACTGGCTGCTGATCGCGCAAAAGGAGGAACAACATGGATCTCTTTGATCGAGTGATGGAACTGAGCCGTTACGGCTATTTCTGCAGCCAGATCCTGGCCATCCTCATGCTGGAGACCGTGGGCGAGGAAAACCCTGGCCTTGTGAAGGCTCTGGGCGGCCTCAACGGCGGCGTGGGCTTTTCCCAGGGCTGCTGCGGCTGCATGACCGGCGGCGCCTGCGTGATCTCCTACTTCACCGGCAAGGGCGAGGACACGGGCATGGACCACCCGGAGCACAAGAGCGCCCTGGGCGAGTTCACCCGCTGGTTCGAGGACGAGATCACTGCGGACTACGGCGGCATCGACTGCCGGGACATCACCGGCGGCAACCCCGCCAAGCGGGTGGAGCTCTGCCCCCAGATCATCGCCGCCACCTATGAAAAGTGCATGGAGATCCTGTCGGAGCGGGGGCTTTTGGAATGATCATCGGGAGGACCAAAAGCGTCTGTCCCCTGTGCCTGCGGGTGCTGGACGCCCAAAAGCGCGCGGAGCGGGACGGCGTATATCTGGACAAAAAATGCCCCGAACACGGGACATTTTCCACTTTGATCTGGGAGGGGAACCTGGCCAGCTACACCCGCTGGAGCACGGAAAACAGCGCCGTGGATCCCCCCCGGGAGGGGAAGAAGCCGGAGAAAGGCTGCCCCTATGACTGCGGGCTGTGCACCGAGCACCTGCGCAAGGGCTGCTGCACCCTGCTGGAGCTGACCCGCCGCTGCAATCTGCGCTGCCCGGTGTGCTTCGCCGCCGCCGGGGATGCGGGAGAGGAGAGCGACCTGCCCCTCGAGGAGATCGGGAGGCAGTACGACTACCTGATGGCCCACGGCGGACCCTTCAACATCCAGCTCTCCGGCGGGGAGCCCACGGTGCGGGAGGATCTGCCGGAGATCATCCGCCTGGGGCGGGAGAAGGGCTTCAGCTTCTTCCAGCTCAACACCAACGGCCTGCGTCTGGCGGCGGAGCCCGGCTATGCCCGAAAGCTCCAGGAGGCCGGGCTCAGCACCGTGTTCCTGCAGTTCGACGGGCTGGAAGATCAGGTTTACATAACGCTGCGAGGCCGTCCCCTGCTGGCGGAAAAGCTCCGGGCGGTGGAGGCCTGTGCCCAGGCGGGGCTGGGCTTGGTGCTGGTGCCGGTGGTCGCCGCCGGCGTCAACGAGGAACAGATCGGCCCCATCCTGCGTTTCGCGCTGGAACACAGCCCCGGGGTGCGGGGCGTGCACTTCCAGCCCGTCAGCTACTTCGGGCGCTGCGGCCTGAGTCGGCCGGAGCGGCCCCTGACCATTCCGGCTGTGCTGCGGCGGATCGAGGAACAGACCGGCGGCCTCCTCCGGGCGGCGGATTTCAGCGGCGGCGGGGCGGAGAACCCCTACTGCTCCTTCCACGCCGGCTACCGCCTCCGCCCGGACGGGACCCTCAAGTGCCTCCCCCGCCGCTCCCAGAGCGGCTGCTGCTGCACCAGCTCCGACGACTCGCGGATCTCCGTGGCGGAGCAGTGGAGCGGCGCGGCCCCGGAGTTCGCCGCAGACGGTGCCCTGGCCGAGACCTCTTCTCTGGACGCTTTCCTGGAACAGGCCCGGCTCCGGACCTTCACCGTCTCCGGCATGATCTTCCAGGACGCCTGGAACCTGGACCTGGACCGGCTGCGCTGCTGCCACATCTGCGAGGTGGACAGCCGCTACGGCATGGTCCCCTTCTGCGCCTACAACCTCACCGATTCCGAGGGCCGGGCCCTCTACCGCCCATGAGCAGGCCCAGGATCGACGCCCTGCTGATGATGCAGGAGGGCATGGAAACCGTCACCCGGGAGAGCATCCAGGCGCTGCAGCTCAAAAAGCTCAACGCCCTGCTGGGGCGGGAAAAGGCCCGGGGCGGCTTCTACCGGGAGCTGCCGGAACGGCTGGAGAGTCTGGATGAGCTGGCCTTCCTCCCCTTTACCACGGAGGAGGAACTGGCCGCAAACGCCCCCGGACTGCTTCTCTGCTCCCAGGGCGACATCCAGCGGGTCCTCTCCGACGCCACCTCCGGCACCACCGGGGCGGCCAAGCGGGTGTTCTACACCGAGGGAGACTGCGCCCGGACCGTGGAGCTCTTCATGGCAGGGCTGGGCGAGCTGATCCTCCCCGGCAGCGTGACCTTCATCGGCTTCCCTTTCTCCGGCCCCTACGGGCTGGGGGATCTGATCGCCCGGGCGGTGGAAAACCTGGGCGCGAGGCCCCTGAAGCCGGGCCCCAGCCTCTCTTACGGGGAGCTGGGGCGGCTGCTGGCGGAGGAGCGGCCGGATACCTTCGTGGGCATGCCGGTGCAGCTTCTGAGCCTGCTGCGTGTCTGCGGCCGGGGGAGCCTGCTGCGGGCCCTGGTCAGCGGGGACGCCTGCCCGGAGGCGGTGCTGCAAGGCTGCGAGGCGCTGCTGGGCTCCCGGCTCTTCCCCCACTACGGCTCCCGGGAGATGGCCCTGGGCGGGGCCATCTGCTGCCCGGCCCATGAGGGGATGCACCTGCGGGAAAACCACGTGATCGCCGAGATCGTGGACGAGGCGGGACGGCCTCTGCCCCCGGGAGAGACCGGGGAGCTGGTGATCACCACCATCGGCATGGAGGCCATGCCTCTGATCCGCTACCGCACCGGGGACTACACCCGGATCCTGCCCGGCCCCTGCCCCTGCGGCAGCGAGGTGCTGCGGCTGGACAGGGTGCGCCGGAAGGAAGGGACGGAGATGGCCGCCCTGGACGAGGCCCTCTTCTCCCTGCCCTTTGTGGCGGACTATCGGGCGGAGCGCCGGGACGGCAGGCTGCGGCTCAGCGTTCTGACCTGCGGGGAGGGCGAGCTGCCGGACCTGGACGCGGAGATCCGGAGGAGGCCGGTACGCCCGGAGGACGGGCCCCTGTATACAGGAAAACGAAAGGTCGTGGAACTATGACAGAGATCAAGAGGATCGAAAGGGCGGAGGAGCCCTGCTGCTGCGCGCCGGAGAAGGGCAAGGTCCCCGAGCGGGACAGCGGCTGCCTGTTCTGCGGCAAGCCCCTGGTTTACTGGCCGGAGGCGAAAACGCAGGTCTGCGCCCTCTGCGGCCGGACCTTCGAGAGCAACTGCGCCTGCGAGGACGGGCACTTCGTCTGCGACGCGTGCCACCGGGCCGGGGCGGAGGCCTTCTTCCTGCCCCTGCTCTTGTCCAGCACCGAGAAGGACCCGCTGCGGCTCTTTGAGCAGGTGGTCGAGCTGCCGAGAGTCCACATGCACGGGCCGGAGCACCACTGCATCGTGCCCTGCGTGCTGCTGACCGCCTACCGCAACTGCGGCGGTGAGCTGGAGCTGGACAAGGCCCTGCGGGAGGCGCTGCGCCGCTCCAAGCAGGTCCCCGGCGGCACCTGCGGCTATTGGGGCGTCTGCGGCGCGGCGGCGGGGGCCGGGATCTACATGAGCATCCTGCTGGGCTCCAGCCCGGTGCACAGGGACGCCTGGCCCATCCCCCAGCAGCTGGTCGCGGACTGTCTGCAGAGACTGGCGGAGGTTGGCGGGCCCCGCTGCTGCAAGCGCACGGGGCGGCTATGCATCACGCTGGCGGCCCAGCGGACGGCGGACTGGCTGGGGGTAGAAATGCCCCTTTCCGAGCCCCGCTGCCGGTATATGCGGCAGAACCGGGAGTGCATCGGGCGGGATTGCCCCTATTTCCCGGTGAGATAGGCGCGCAGCGGGCAATGAAGAATCACGGCGGGCGGACCCGGATCCGCCCACCGGTTTTTTGGGGGGAAGGCGTTGACGCGGATCGGCGGGCGACCGAAGGTCGCCCCTACGGAGAGGGACGCAGCGAAAAATCGCTGCGTCCCTTGCGTTTTGTGTTGTTGTTCCGGATTCCGTTACCGGAACAACAATTCCGAATTCCGAACTCCGAATTCCGAATTGGTCTCAGTGGATCTCCACGTCCGCGCCTTTCACGTAGCGCTGCAGGCGGGTCAGGTCCTTGTTGTTCACCTTCCCGTCGCCGTTGACGTCCAGAGCGGCCTCGTTGACCTCCACGGCCGCGCCCTTGAGGTAGCGCTGCAGGCGGGTCACGTCCTTGTTGTTCACCTTCCCGTCGCCGTTGATGTCGCCGGGGATGTAGGGATTGCTCGCGTAGAGTGCCACCAGCTCCACCTCGTCGGGGCTATACAGGGTGACGGCATAGCTGATCTCCTCCGCCTGGGAATAGAGCTCACCGCCGCAGTACCAGCCCTGGAAGGTGTAGCCCGCCACGGCGGGGGCGCTCAGCGTGAGTGTCTGGCCGCTCTGGTACTGGCCGCTGCCGGGGATCTCCACCACGCCCTCGCCGTCCGGAGACTCCGCCGCGGAGCGGACGGTGACGGTGATCGTCTTCGTCGCAAGCACCGCCTGGTCCGGGTCAAGGGCCATCTCGCAGGGCAGCTCCTGAGTGCCGTAGTACCAGGCGACGCCGTTCTCCACCTTGTCCGGGCCGTCCAGCCAGGCGGCGGCCAGGGCCGGGCAGCCGGTGAAGTCCAGTTCGCTCAGATTCTCGGTGTTGTAGGCATAGAAGCAGTTCAGCTCCTCGTTCCAGCCCAGAGTCAGGCTGTCCAGCGCCGGACAGCTGCAGCAGTCCAGGTAGTACAGGCTGCGGCAGCTGCTCACGTCCAGCGCGGTCAGACCGCAGGCGCTCACGTCCAGGTAGCCCAGTTGGGTCAGGCCGGCCAGGTTGAGGCTGGTGAGGCTGGGCGTGCCCTGCAGCTCCACCATGCCCAGCGAGCCGAAGCCGCTGAGATCCAGGGTCGTGAAGGGGTTGCGGCTGGCATCCAGATAATGCAGCAGGTTCAGCCCCTCCAGATCCAGCTCGGTGAGGCTGTTGTCGTAGCAGACCAGCTCCTCCAGTAAGGTGAAGTAGCCCACGCCCTCCAGCGTCTCGATGCCCCTGCCGCTCACGTTGATCTCCAGTACCGCGTTGATCTCCGCCTCGTTGAGCCAGCCGTTGCCGCTGGTGTCGAGGTTGGCGGCCACGTAGGCCCGGAAGGCCGGGTCGGGGAAGTGCTCCTCGTCCACGGGGATGCCGTCGTGATCCACCACGGGGACGGTGCTCTCGTCCATGCAGAGCACCACATTGCCGCTGTAGGTCACCACGCCGTCGGCGTGGCTTTCCGTTCCGTTGGCAACCAGCTCCTGCAGCATCGGGCACTCGAAGATGTCTACGCGGGACAGAGCGTTGTGTTCGCAGTGCAGGTGGTTGAGCGCGGGCTGCTCGTACAGCTTCAGCTCCGTCAGAGCGTTATTCTCACAGTGCAGGATCATGAGACCCGGATTGAGGGCAAAGTCCAGACTCGTCAAAGCGTTGTTGTTGCAGTAGAGCGTGTTCAGCTCCGTCCCGGGGGGCAGGAGCAGTTGGTTCAGCGCGTTGTAGCCGCAGTATACGGATCGCACCTGAGTAGCGCTCAGATCCAGACTGGTGAGCTGACAGTTCTCGCAGCTGAGATAGCTTAATTCGGTGTTGGCAAGCAGCTCCGTCAGCGGGTTCCCGTCGCAGATCAGGTAGGTCAGCCCGGTGTTGGCGCTGAGATCCAGGCGGGCGATCTGGTTGTTGCCGCAATCCAGCTCCTCCAGCGCCGTGAAGTAGTGGATGCCCTGGAGGCTGGCGATGCCGCGGCCGTCGATGTACATCACGTCCGTGGCGGCGATCTCCGCGGCGTTCAGATACCAGTTGCCGTCGGCGTCCGGGACATCGTGCAGATAAGCGCGGAAGGCCGGGTCCGGGAAGTGCTCGGCGTCGATGGGGATGCCGTCGTGGTTCTGGATCAGGGTCACGCCGGGGTCCAGATCGAACTCGCAGTCGCCCTTGGTGTAGTACACATAGTCCTCATAGGGGATGGGCTCCGTGGTCTGCACCAGATCAAGCAGATAGGGACAATCCATGACATCCAGACTGGTCAGGCTGTTGTGCTGGCAGTAGAGTTCCTTCATCTTGGGCTGATGCCCCAGGAAGAGCGCAGTCAGGGCGTTGTCGTGGCAGTCCGCCATGATCAGCTCCTGGCAGAGGCTCAGATCCAGGCCGGTCAGCTCGTTATCCCAGCAGTCCAGGGACCTAAGCCCCGGGCAGGCGCTGAGGTCCAGCGCGGTCAGTGCGTTGCCGCTGCACATCAGATTCTGCAGAGCAGCTGAGCAGCCGCTGAGATCCAGGACGGTCAAAGCGTTGTCGCTGCAGTCCAGATACCAAAGATCCTCCTGCTGGCCCAGCGTCAGGCCGGTCAGCGCGCACTCGCGGCAGTCCAGCTCATGCAGGCTCAGATTGGCGCTCACATCCAGCGTGGTCAGCGGCAGGCAGCCGTTGCAGTTCAGCACCTCCAGCCGGCCAAGGGCGCTCGGATCCAGCGCTGCCAGCTCCTCATTGCAGCTGCAGTCCAGCTCCTTCAGCAGGGGGTTGCCGGTGAAGGAAAGGGAGGTCAGATCGTTCAAACTGCAGTCCAGGGTCTGCAGACGGCTGAACCACGCCACGCCGGTAAGATCCTCGATGCCCATATCGCTGCAGTCGATGTCCTCCACCGCCGCCAGCTCCTGGGGCGTCAGCCACAAATCGCCGTTGGGATCCAGCTCGTTTGCCACATAGGCGCGGAAGGCCGGGTCCGGGAAGTGCTCGGCGTCGATGGGAATGCCCTCGCTGCTGGCCTGGAGGATGGTGTCCGGGTCGGATTGGACGTAATTGCTGCCAATGCGGTGCTCCACGTACTGATCGGTGACGCTTCGCTCGCCCTCCAGCACCGCGTCCCGCAGACGGGGGCAGCCGGTAAGATCCAGGAAGGAAAGATCGTTGCCGTAGCAGCTGAGGGTGATGAAGGAGTAGTGCCGCTGTCCCAGCTCCAGACCGGTGAGGACATTGTCGTTACAATAGACCTGCCGCAGCTCGGTATTGGCGCTCAGATCCAGCGCGGTCAGGCTGTTGTGGCTGCAGTTTAGCTGCTGCAGCTCGGTATTGGCGCTCAGATCCAGGCTCTCCAGCTGGTTCCAGCTGCAGTCCAGATCCGTCAGATTGACGTTGGCGCTGAGATCCAGCCCCTCCATGCCGTCGCAGTTATGGCAGTCCAGGATCTCCAGGGCCAGGTTGGTGCTCAGATCCGGCGCGGCCCAGCCGGTATCGTTGTCCGAGCAGAGGAGCGTGTTCAGATGCGTGAGACCCGTGAGCTCCAGCCCGTTCAGCTCGCAGTTGCTGACGTTCACGTTCTGCAGCAGGGTGTTGGTTGTGAGATCCAGGCTTCCGCCCAGAGGGTTGCCGCTGACGTCCAGATGAGTCAGATTGTAGAAGAAGGCGATGCCCTGCAGGGACTGGATGCCCAGATTGGAGGCGTAGATGACATTGGCCTCCTGCAGCTCATAATCGTCCAGGTATCCGCTGGCATCCCGGTCGATGTTCTGGGCCACATAGGCGCGGAAGGCCGGGTCGGGGAAGTTCACGGCGTCCACGGCGATCTCCGGCGGCATGAAGTGGATCGCGGCGCTGTTCACCGGATCGTTGCCCGGATTGAGCTCGATGGCGGCCCACTGGGCGGAGGTCCCGTTGAAATAGATGTCTGTCAGGCTGGTGCAGCCGCTGAAGGCATTGGTTCCGATGCTCTCAAGGGTCCCGGGAAGGTAGACCGTGGTCAGCTCCTCGCAGCTGTAGAACGTCCCGGAGGGGATCTCCGTGATCCCGGCGGGCAGGGTCGCGGTCTCCAAGTTGCCGCAGCCCCAGAAGATGTTGTCCCCCAGGGTCTCCACCGTGTCGGGAATGGTGACGCTCACCAGACTGCCGCAGCCCATAAAGGCCCCCTCGCCGATGTGTGTGACCGAGGAAGCGATCTGCATGTCTGTCAGCTCCTCGAGTCCGGAAAAGGCATAGTCGCCGATGCCCGTCACCAGCTCGTCCACCTGGATGGAGGTGATCATGGGGAAGATCACGCCGTTGCCGTCGCCGAATTGGTACCAGGGCGTGTCGCGGTAGTCGTTGTAGTCGGGGATGGCCATCTCGCCCTGATCCATGCTGTCCTCATCCCAGTAAATACGGAGGGTGCCGTCTTCATCCAGGAGCCAGCTCAGATCCGTGCCTGTGACAGGGCCGCCGATATCGGTATAGTGCCACTGGGCGGATTCCAGCGGGTAGTTGGGGGTATCGATGCTCAGCTTCGCCTGGCGTTCGACCAGAGAACCGCTGTACCAGACGTCCGCCAGTTCGAGATCATTGAGAAAGGCGGCGCCGCCGACCAGAGTAAGGCTGGACGGGAGATAGACCGTGGTGAGGGAGGCGCAGTTGGCGAAGGCATAGGCACCGATCTTGGTGACGCCGGCATGCACATCGATGACCTCAATGTAATCCCGGTAGACATACCAGGGCGCAGCCTCGGGGGTGCCGGGCCAGTTGGGCGTCGCCCCGCTGCCCCAGATCTCCAGCTTGCCGGGGCCGCCGTAGAGGGACCAGTGCACGCCGTCGCCGGACAGCGTTCCGGTCCGGAAGAGCCAGGTGAAGTGGGCGTTGATCAGCGCCGCGTTTCCGCTGCTGTCCAGGGTGGTCTCCTGCTCCCACTGGACGCGGAAGCCGTCGTAGTCCACTTGGGTCAGCTTGCTGCAGCCGTAGAAGGCGTAGCGTCCGATCTGGTTGGTGCCGGGGCTCAGCGCCAGCTTGTAGAAGCCGCTGCAGCCGTAGAAGCAGTGATTCGGGATCTCTGCGACTCCGGCGGGGATGGTGACCACGCCGGTGACGGCGCTGCAGCCGGAGAAGCAGGACGCACCAAGGCTGGTAAGCGTGGAGGGCAGGGGGAAGCTGGTCAGGCTCTTGCAGTTATAGAAGGCCTCGTCGCCCAGGCTGGTCACGCCTTCCGGCAGGCTGATGTTCCCCAGATTATCGCAGCTGTAGAAGGCCCTCTTGCCCACGGTGGTCAGGGCGCTGCCCTCGGGGAAGCTCACCGTGGTCAGCGCGTCGCAGCCGGAGAAAGCGCCCTGCCCGATCACGGCGCATTTCTTGGGAACGGTAAAGCTCTGCAGGGCAGTGCAGCCGGAGAAACAGGCCTCCGGGATCTCCGTCACGTTTGTGGAGTTGGGGGCCCCCCAGTACACGGTGGCCAGAGAGCTGCAGCTGCCGAAGGCGCGAACGCCCAGATAAGTCAGCTCCGAGGGGAAGGAGGCGGAACTGAGCTTGGAGCAGCCCCGGAAGGCATAGTCGCCGACGGTGGTGACGTTCACCAACCGCACCTGGGTGATTCTGCTGCGGTAGGGGTACCAGGGGGCGGGGTCGGAGCTGGTCCAGTTATACATGGCGCCGGAGCCGGAGAAGCTGAGCACGCCGTCGTTAGCGAGCTTCCAGGTCAGGCTGGGCCCCGCCTGACCCTCGGCGATGAAGGTAAAGTGCTTCTCCGCGTCCCGCAGGCCGGTGTTCTTCGTCTTGTCCCAGGTGACGGCGCTGAACTGCTGCTGGCTCATGTCGATGTGGGCGTCGGCCAGCGCCGGGCAGCCGTCAAAGGCATAGTCTTCGATCACGATCAGGGTGGAGGGCAGATAGACCGTGGCAAGGGCGGGGCAGTTGCTGAAAGCGTAGTCGCCCACGCCGAGTATCCCCTCCTCCACCACCACCGTGTGGATACTTTCGGACAGGTACCGCCAGGGAACCTCGGCGTCGGAGTTGTAGTCCGCCATATATCCCTCACCGCTGATGGTCAGGACACCATCGGCAAAGACCCAGCTCGCGTCCTCCGGATGCGTATAGCCGCAGTAGCCGGAGACATTTTCCGCCCCAAGGGTGAAGGAGATTGGGTCGCTCTTGATGTAGTGATTCTCGCCGGTCCCGTAGTAGGCCCGTACATGGATCGATTCCAAGGGGCCTAAGGAGTCCAGCAGGACAAAGGGCAGGGGATATGAGGTCTCCGCCCCGTCTACTGTGGCCAGCACGGTGTAATCATGGTGCTCATTCACGAGATCAAACCATACGGACTCTCTTACGATCTCCACCTTGGCAGGCGCAAAATTTGTCGCCCAGGTGGTCGTCAGACTGGCACCCACGGGCACTTCGCCGCCGGTGGGCTGGAGGGTGAAGGCGCGCTCCACGAGCGTGACATATACCTCTCTGCTGTTCACATAGTCGTAATTTCCGCTGCCGTAATAAGCATACACGAGGAGAGAATCCCCCCAGTCCAGCACAGACAGCTCGTCATAGCTCATCGTGTGGGAGGTTTCCGACCCGTCCAGGGTGGCAAGGACGCTGTACTCGACCTTTCCGCCGCCGACCATCTCGAAATAAAAGTCGGCTCTGACGATCTCGATCTTGACAGGGTCAAAATTGGTCACCCAGGTGAAGGTCAGACTCTCGCCCGGCGCCACGGTGCCGTCCTGAGGCTGGCCGGTGAAGCTGCGCGCCACCACCGTGACAGTCACCGCGCGGCTCTCCACATAGTCATGCTCTCCGCTGCCGTAGTAGGCGCGCACAAGGAGCTTATCCCCGGTGTTCAGCACACGCAGCTCGTCATAGCCCATCGTGTGGGAGGTTTTCGATCCGGCCAAGGTGGCAAGGATGGGGTATTCGTGCCATTCGCCGCTGAGATCGAAATGATAGTCGTCGTGTACGATCTCCACCCTGACCGGGCTGAAATTCGTCGCCCAGGTGAAGGTCAGGCTCCCACCCGGCACCACGGTGCCGTCGGCGGGCTGGGTGATGAACGAATTCGCGTCGGGGCTGATGGTGAACTCTCTGCTGGGAACGTATTCTTCCTCTCCGGAGCCGTAATAGGCCAGAATGCGATAGGGACAATCCATCCCCTCGTCGATGATGGTCGTGCTCAGACTCTGCTGAAGGCCCATGGTCATTATGCTGTAGGTTTGCCAATGATCGGAGGAAACATGCATCTGAACACGCACCTCGACCGGGACAAAGTTTGTCCTCCACGACACCATGTAGATATGTGTATCCGGGTTAAAAGAGCCGTCCTGGGGCTGGGTGATAAAGGCATAGGCGTCCTGCGGCTCGTTGGGCCGCGGCTCTGCCGCAGGCTCCTCCGCAGGGGCGGGCTCCTTGATCCCGGGCTCCTCGACGGGGGCCGGGTCCTCCCCGGGCTCCTCCGCGGGGGCGGGCTCCTCGATCCCGGGCTCCTCCGCGAGGGCGGGCTCCTCGATCCCGGGCTCCTCGACGGGGGCCGGGTCCTCCGGCTCCTCGGCAAGGGCCGCAGTCGGGAACAGGCCCGCCAGGAACACCAGGACCAGGAGAATGCTCAACAGACGTTTCATGCGCTTCATGTGCGATTCCTCCTCTGTTTGAAGTTAGACATATCTACCCATATGTATTTATACAAATCCAAAATAATTGTATCAGAAAGCCAGTCATATGTCCAGAGGGAAAAAGACAAAACGGAAACAAAAGCGAGCGAAGGATCTCGCCCCCGGCGCAAGGCCCGTCCGGATGAGATCCTTCGTCGGCTTCGCCTCCTCAGGATGACAGTACAGCAATTGGCTTCGCCTCCTCAGGATGACAGCACAGCAATTGGCGTCGGCTCCTTAGGATGACAAGGGTGGCGGATCCGGCTCCTCAGGCATGCTAAAGGCAAAAAACGGGAACTCCTTCGGGAGTTCCCGTGAGACTGCAGACAAAGTGGGGTTTACTGTCATCGCTAAGTAAGTGACCGATGAGCCTGGTGTGGCGATCCGCATCTCAAAACCTTGGAATATGGACATTTTTGAAGAGAACGGATTGCCACGACAGTGTGCGCACTTACCTCCAATGACATGCTTTGGGGTTTGTCTACACATTGAAGGGAACTTCTTCGGAAGTTCCCTTTTTTGCGTGAATTATGCTGCAAGAGGGATAAACCAATCCCCTCTCGCGCTCCCCAGGCGCGTCCCGGCCTTGCCGCAGGCGTTGGTCCGCAATCTGAAGGCAGGGAGCCTGCGCTAGGCCAGGATCCTGGCGTCCAGCTGCTCGGAGCAGGCGTCCAGCTGGGCGCTGCCGCCGACGACGCAGGCGGTCCGGGAATCCCGGACCCGCTCCAGCGCCGGGCACAGGGCCAGCAGATCCTCCGGACGGGTGTGGATCAGCTGGGAATAGCGGCGGCAGAGCTCCGCGTCGTCCACGCCCTTGAACCAGAGGTTCTCCGCGGCGGTCCGGCGGTTCTCCTCCGTCAGCAGCGGGTCCAGCGCCGAGACCGCCCCCAGGATATAGCCCGTCAGGTCCGGCTTTTCGGCGCAGAAGTCCCGCAGGAAGTCCGCCGCCCTGTCCATCACGCCCAGAGAGCGGCCGGGCTGGGGATCCCGATAGGTGTAAAAGCCCAGATCTCCGTCGTCCCGGGCGATGAAGCCGCAGCTGTAGGCGCCGCCCTGGACCCGGATCTGGTTCCAGAGATAGAGGAAGTTCAGCACATTCGCCAGCACCGGGAGCGAGCCGGTATAGCGCCCGCCGTCCCGCCGCCGGTTCCAGACCCGGGAGGCAAAGCCCACCGCCGCGGGGATCTGGATCCCCTCCCGCCGGGGGCCGAGGGGCGCGTAGGCCGCCTCCGCCGCCGGGACCGTCCCCCCCGCGGGGATGGCGGCCAGCAGCCCGTCCAGGAGGGCGTCGGGGCAGTTCTCCGTGCAGGAGAGGGTCAGGCGCTCCCGGGTGAAGCAGCGCCCGGCCAGGCCCGCCAGCTTATGCAGCAGCCCGTCCAGCTCCTCCTCGGAGGCGGTGCTCCAGGCCTTCAGCCTCAGAGCCAGCTCCGTGCCGGCGCTGTACTCTTTGGCGGCGCCGTGGGCGCTGTGGCAGGCCGCGGCCCGGGTCATGGCATAAATGTGCCCGCCGGAGGACAGGGACATCTGACTGGACATTGCCCCCTGCTGCAGCAGCTCCCGCAGGAGACGCCGGTCCGTAAAGTCGGTCTGGGTCAGGATCTCCGTGAGCAGCCGACGGGCGTTCTCCGCCTGCTTTTCCAGGCAGACCACCGAGGCGACTATCTGCACCCGGGCGTGGTCCGGGTCGCTTCCCGGGAGGATGTTGGCGCGGATCTGCAGCTTGCCGATCCTCTCCTTCACCAGCATCTGCTGCTCCTCCGCGCTGCGCCCGGCGGCGCCGGCGGCACCGAGGAACTGACCCAGGGGCGAGAGCAGAGGAAGCTCCTCCAGCGTCAGGTCCGAAGCATTGAAGATGGCCTTAAAGGCCAGCAGCCTGCTGCCGGTGCCGTGGCGGAGCACCGTGATATCCCCCCGCCGGACGACGGTCATGGGCAGGGGCTCGGGCCGGGGCTTCAGATCCTCCAGGCGCAGCACCGGGATCGTGTCCAGCGCCTCCGGACTGTCCGGCGTCTGCTGCCAGGCCGCCAGCGCCTCCGCCTGCCGGCGCAGCTCTTCCCGCTGCGCCTCGGTCCAGGCGGCGCTCTCGGCGGCGACGCGGGCGCTCTCCCGCGCCGCCCGCTCCTCTCCCAGGCTGTGGGAGGGCTTCAGCACAATGAGAGCGGCCTGGCTCTCGTCCAGGAAAAGCTCGCGCAAAAGCTCGACAAAAGAGTCCCCCTCCAGCTTCGCCTCCAGGCTGCGGAGGGCGTCCTCCACCAGGAGGGCCTGGGCCGGGTCCCCGTCATAGAGCCAGGTGTCCAGCATGGTCAGGGCCTCGTTGAGGCTCCGGGGGAGCCAGCCGCCGTCCCGGTCCCGCAGGCGGAAGGCCAGGGCGTTGGCGCAGGCCCGGAGCCGCCGGGGATCCAGCCCCTCCGCCGCGATGCGCTCCAGGGTCTCCCGGACCAGGGCGCGGATCTCGGGCAGACGCCGGGCGTCGGTGTTCCAGACCTCCCAGGTGATGCAGTTCTGCTGCATCCCGTCGTGGACGTTCACCCTCAGGTCCTGGCCCAGGCCCGCGCTCAGCACGGCCTTTTTCAGGGGGGCGTCATTGTCCCCGGCCAGGTAGTCGGCCAGGATATAGGCGGCGAAAAGCCGCTCCCGCTCGTCAAAACGGCCCAGGAGCCGGGCGCTGCAGACGATGCTGCGGCCCTCCAGCGGCTCCTCCTGGCCCACCTCGTAGGGCAGCTCCAGGGTCCGGGCAGCCCCGGGCGCCTGCATGGGGATGCTGAAATCCAGCTCCAGCCGGTCATAGTCCCGCAGGAAGCCGTTGATCTTCTCCAGCGCAGCCTCCAGATCCACGCTGCCCACCAGGGAGATGCGGGCGTTGGAGGGGTGATAGTACTTGCGGTGACTGTCCAGAAAGCGCTCATAGCTCAGATCCGGGATGCAGGCGGGATCCCCGCCGGAGACGAAGCGATAGCAGTTGTCCGGGAAAAGGGCTTCGCTCATGGCGTTGAAGAGCACCGTCTCCGGAGAGGCGAAGGCCCCCTTCATCTCGTTGAACACCACGCCCTGATAGCGGGTCTGCTCGGACAGCTCCCAGCGCCAGCCCTCCTGGCGGAAGATCTCCGGCCTGGTGTAGATCGCCGGGTGGAGCACCGCGTCCAGATACACGTCCATCAGGTTCAGCAGGTCCTTGTCGTTGCGGCTGCTGAAGGGGTAGACCGTCTTGTCCGGATAGGTCAGGGCGTTGAGGAAGGTCTGCACCGAGCTCTTCAGCAGCTCCACAAAGGGCTCCTTCACCGGATACCTGTCCGAGCCGCAGAGCACCGAGTGCTCCAGAATGTGAAAGACGCCGGTGGAATCGGCCGGCAGGGTCTTGAAGCCGATGGAGAAGGCCTTGTTTTCGTCCTTCCGCTCCAGCCAGACAAGCTGAGCCCCGGTCTTCCCGTGCTCCAGCTCCCAAAGCCTGGCCGGGAGCTCCTCCAGCTCCCGCACCCGCTTGACCGTAAATCCATGTATCACGCTTCCCTGCTGCATGTTCCGCTCCTCCTCAGCTCTCCAGCATCAGCTGGATGATTTCCTTGTCCGTCTGCTCCATGCCGAAGCGGGCCAGCCTGCCCACATTGGCGATGGTGTTCTCCACGCCCTTTTTCACAATGCCCTCGCCGCCGTAAAACTGGTTGCCGTCCCGGTACATGGCCAGGGCCAGCAGCCCCGCGTCCACCGCAGAGGCGATCTTGGCCGCGCAGCTGGCCTTGGCCCCGTCGCAGACGATGCCGGAGGTCACGGCCACGGCGTTCACGATCACATGGGCGATCTTGTGGAAGCGGCCCCCCTGGAGCCAGGCGATGCCCGCCGCCGCGCCGCAGCCGGCGCTGACCGCGCCGCAGTAGGCCGAGAGGCGGCCGATGCCGGTTTTCAGGTGAATGGTCACCAGGTTCGCCACCGTCAGGGCCCGGAGCAGCTCCTCATGGGTCTTGCCGGTCTCCCGGGCGTAGACGATCACCGGGACGCTGGCCGTGATGCCCTGATTGCCGCTGCCGGAGTTGATGACCACCGGCAGCTCGCAGCCGTTCATCCGCGCGTCGCTGGCGGCGGCCGCATAGGCCCGGAGCCTGGTCTCCAGGCAGTCCTCATGGCCCCGGAGCAGGGTCTTGCCGATGTTGGCGCCGTAGCTGCCCCGCAGCCCCTCCTCGGCGATGGCCATGTTGTAGTCGATCTGCCGATCCAGCAGCGGGCGCACCCGGTCCAGCTCCACGGCGCCGGCAAAGTCCACAATGCCCTCCACGCTCATGAAGCTCCGGTCGCTCAGGCCCTCGCCCGGGTCCTCGGTCAGCTCCCGCTGCAGGAGGATCCGGTCGTTGCGCCGGACCAGGACCAGGTTGGTGTGATAGTCCACGATGCGCACGCAGGCAGAGTCCGCCCCGGCGAAGGCGGTGATCTGAATATCGAAGATATGGGGGGTGTCCGCGAAGCGCACCTCGATGGGGACGCTGCGCACATAGTCGGCCATTTGGGCGATCTGCTCCCCGGTCACCCGGGAGAGCACCTCCAGCTCCGCCTCGGCGTCCCCCGCCACGGCTCCCGCAGCAGCGGCGGCCGGGATGCCCCGCAGGCCGCCGGTGTGGGGCACCACCACGCTCTTGACGTTTTTGATGATGTTGCCGCTGACCTCTACCAGCAGCCGCTCGGGCAGGACACCCAGCACGGCCCTGGCTTTCGCGGCGGCATAGGCGATGGCAATGGGCTCGGTACAGCCCATGGCGGGCAGCAGCTCCTCCCGCAGGACCTGCACATATTGTGACTCGATCTTTTCTCTCTGATCCAAACGGATCCCCTCCCCTGTTTCTATCTCGGCTCAAAGGCCGCAAAACTGCAGGAAACGCCGGGTCTCTTCTTTCTCCGGGGCCCGGAGCAGCCGCTCGGTCTCTCCCTGTTCCACCAGCTCGCCCCGGTGGAGAAGGAGCATCCGCGCGGACAGGCGCCGGGCCTGCTGGATGCTGTGGGTGATGAGCAGCACGGCGCAGCCTGTCTCCCGACAGCGACGGCGGATCAGCTCCTCCGCCGCCAGGGTGGACTCCATGTCCAGGGCCGCCGTGGGCTCGTCCAGGATGAGCAGGCCATAGCGCCCCATCAGGATCCGGCAGAGGGCCATCTTCGCCGTCTCCCCGCCGGAGAGCTTCCAGGCCCGCTGCCGGGCCAGGGTCTCCAGGCCCAGGGCGCGCAGAAGCTCCTCCGCCCGGGCGTGGTCTCCGCCGTTGAGAAGGACGTTGCGCCGGGTGCTCATGCGAAAGGCAAAGCTCTTCTGGGGCAGATAGCCCACGGAGCAGCCGGTCAGCACAGGTACCCTCCCGTCCGCCGGCTCGATCCCGGCCAGGACTTTGGCCAGGGTGGATTTGCCGCTGCCGTTGGGCCCGATCAGCGAGGTGATCTCCCCCGCCGGCAACTCCAGCTGGGGCAGATCCAGCACGGTGTGGCCCCGATAGGTCTTGGAAAAGGCGGCTGACTTCATCGGTTCAGCCTCCTTTGCAGCAGGCTGAGGGCCGCGTTCAGCAGCAGCGACAGCCCCAGCAGAATGATCCCCAGGGCGATGCCCAGGGTAAAGCTGCCCCGGTTGGTGTACATCATGATGGCGGTGGTCATCACATTGGTCTTCCAGGCGATGGCGCCGCCCACCATGGCCACCGCGCCCACCTCGGCGATGGCGCGGGCGAAGGCCAGCAGATAGGCCGAGATCATGGGCGAGACGCACTCGTTCAGCAGCAGCAGAAAGCGCTTGCCACGGCCAAAGCCCAGGCCCTTGGCGGTCTCCCGCAGGGCCGGGGCCGTCTGGGCCACCCAGGTCTCCATGGTCCCGATGACGATGGGGGTGATGAGCACCACCTGGGCCAGGATCATGAGCTCCACGGTGAAGAGCAGCTTCAGCTTCCCGAAGGGCCCCACGCCCGAAAAGAGCAGATAGAACAGCAGGCCGCAGACCACCGGGGGCAGGCCCATCAGGGTCCGGTTCAGCACCAGGAGAACGGATCTCCCGGGGAAGCGCCCGGCCCCGTAGAGGATGCCCAGGGGCAGGCCCAGCAGCAGCGCCAGGATGGAGCTCGTCAGGCTCACCCGCGCCGTGGTGGACAGGATATTCAGCAGTTCCGGATCCCCGGAGCGGATCAGCTCCCAGGCTTGTTGAATGGCAGCACCCATACCGTTTCGTTCCTTCGCGGCGCATCCCCGGAGTCAGCCTCCGGGGATGGGAATGTGGTTCTTGTTATGCCTGTCAGGCCGCGCCGTCCGCGGTTTGGAAGGTCAGGAAGGTAGCCTTGTCGGTGAGGATGTAGGCACCCATCTCCTCGGCCATGACCAGGCAGGCGCCCATGCCGGCGTTGGCGGAGATATACCAGTCGGTATAGTCCTTGAAGCTCTCGGCCTCCTTGGTGATGCCCAGCTCCTCGGGCCAGAGGCTCAGCTCCTTGCTGTGGGTGCCGGAGCCGTCTCCCCGGGAGATGAAGGGATGCTTGCCCGCGGCGATGGCGGCAAAGGCGGCCTTCACGTCGCCGGCCTGCTTCACCCCCGCCGGGTCTGCCGAGGGACCGCAGAGCACAAAGTAGTTGTACATATAGGTCAGGCGCGCGCTGTCCATCCCATCCAGGGTATAGGCGAAGCCCTCCTCCACGAAGGCCTCCTCCTGGGCCTTGGCATGGACCAGGATCAGGTCCGCATTGCCCATCTTGGCGTTGGCGATGGCCTTGCCGGTGCCGGCGGAGTAGACCTCGATCTCATAGCCGTACTTGTCATGGAACACGGGCAGCAGATAGTCCAGCAGCCCGGAATCGTTGACGGAGGTGGTGGTGGAGAGGCGGACGCGCCGGGTCTCGTCGGTGGCCGCGGGGATCTGGGCGGCGGAGACGGGGCGATCCTCCTTCAGATAGAAGAGATGCTCGCCGTAGTCGGCCACGCCGTAGTCGGCAGCCAGGCCCTGCCCTTCCTCGGAGAGGAGCCAGTTGATCAGGGCGGCGGCGCCGGCGGCGTTGATCTCCACGCCCTGGACCGCCTTGCCGTCGGCGTCCGCAAAGGGCGCCTCGGGATTCACGGCCAGCAGGCTGTAGTTGTTGATCATGGCCTCGTCCGCTTCCAGGAGGATGCAGGTGTCCTTCACCAGCTTGTTCTCTTCCTGGGCGGGCTGCTCGGGCTGGGTCTCGGCGGGCTGCTCGGGCTGGGTCTCGGCGGGCTGCTCCTTCTTCGTCCCGCAGGCGCAGAGGGCCAGCACCAGGACCAGGGCCAGCAGCAAGGCAAGTACTCGTTTCATGTTGATTACTCCTGTCATTTTGTTTATTCCGCCCCCGCAGGACCCTCCGCATGGCCGGTTTTGTTCTATTTTATCAGATTCTACCTGTCTCCGCAACGGTTTTCGTCTTATTCTCCGTTCAGGTCGATGGGCTCGCCGGGACGGTCCAGGGTATAGCCGCCCATGGCCTCGATCCGCTCCCGGAACTCCGGGCTTTTCAGGGTATGCACCAGGGCCTGCACCGGCTCGCTGTCCCAGACGGATCCGGGGATCAGCAGGTCGTACTCCTCCACGCAGACGGGGAGGAAGTCCAGGCCGTAGAGCTTTGCGGTGGAATAGATGCCCAGGCCGGCGTCGGCGGAGTTCTCGGCGATCTGAACGGCTACGGCGTTGTGGGTCAGCTCCTCCCGCTCGTAGCCCAGGATCCGCTCCCGGTCGATCCCCTCCCGGCTGCAGAGATGGTCCATCAGGATCCGGGTGCCGGAGCCCTTCTGGCGGTTTACATAACGCAGCCCTTCCCGGGCGATGTCCCGGAATTCCCGGATGCCCAGAGGGTTGCCCTTCTGCAGCATCAGGCCCTGGAGACGGCCCACGCAGCGCAGCAGCACCACGCCGCCCCGGGGAAAGGTCTTGCGGAGGACGGCCAGGTTGTAGGTCCCGGTCTCCGCATCCAGCAGATGGATCCCGGCGGCGTGGGCCTCGCCCCGGCGGACGGCCATGACGCCGCCCATGGAGCCCACATGGGAGGAGGAGAGATACAGCCTCCGGTCCTGCCGATGGATCAGATCCGCCAGCTCGTCCAGCAGGGGGTCGTGGCTGCCGATGACCACCAGGGTGTGCTCCAGCTTTTCCCGATCGGTCAGCAGCTGGACCTCCACCTCTTTCCCGGCGGGATAGCCCTCTACGCCCTGGGGGACGCAGAGCATACCGTCCGCCTTCAAGAAGGAGGAGACCACCCCGCTGCCCCGGGGCAGGGGCGTCGCCATGATGCGGCCGTTCACGCTGCCAAGGCGCAGGCGCACATATTCCCGGTATTTGAGGCCGGAGACCACCGGCCTCGTGAGCCTGGCCCGCAGCGTCTCACGCTGCTGGCTCTCCCGGCCGTACCAGCGGTCGATCAGCGGGCGCAGCAGCTCCTCCAGCACCAGGATGCCGGAGACGGGATAGCCGGGCACGCCCAGGATGGGCTTTCCGCCCCGGGAGCCCAGGATGGCGGGCTTGCCGGGCTTGATGGCGATGCCGTGGAAAAAGAGCTCCCCCTCCGCCTCCACCGCGGCGGCGGCGTAATCGTCCCGCCCGGCGGAGGAGCCGGCGTTCAACAGGACCATATCGCAGTCCTCCGCCGCCTGACGCAGGGCGGCGCGGATCCGCTCGGGCTTGTCCGGCACGATGGGATAGACTCTCGTCTCCGCCCCCCAGCCGGAGAGCAGCGCGGAAAAGATGGAGGAATTGAATTCCAGGATCTGGCCCGGCTCGGGATCGGCGCAGGGGGCCACGATCTCGTCTCCGGTGGGGATGACGCCCACCAGGGGCCTGGCCAGCACCTCCAGCTCCAGTACGCCCCCGGCAATGCAGGCACCGATGGCGGCGGGCGTGATTTCTATGAACGAGGGCAGGATCATCTCCCCGGCGCAGACGTCCTCGCCGATCTGGCGGATGTGCTGCCAGGGCGCGGCGGGGGCGTGGAGAGTGACGCTGCCGTCGTCCCGCCGCAGCAGCTCCTCCACCATGATCACCGCGTCGCAGCCTTCCGGAATGGGGTCGCCGGTGTCCACCACCGTGAACTGTTCCGGCGCGAGGGTGACGGGGCTGGTCTCCGCGGCGCCGAAGCTGTCCCGGGCCCGCAGAGCGATTCCGTCCATGGCGCTGGCCGCGTAGTGGGGCGCGTTGATGGCGGCGTAGACCGCCCGGGCTGTGAGCCGCCCGCAGGCCTCCCGCACCGGAATCTTCTCGTTCCTCGGTCCGAAGCCCCGCTCCTCCAGCATCCGCAGGTATTCCTCCCTGGCCTGTTCCAGGGGCGTGTTTGTCAGATAGGCAAAGCTCATAGGCGATCCTTCCCGTTTCTTTTCAGCTCAAATAGACCTCCACCGCGGCGCCCTGCTCCAGGCCCTCGCAGTCCCGGTCGATGATCAAATAGCCGTCCGCCTCCGCAAGCCGGGAGATGAGCCCGGACTTGGTGCGGATGGGCACGGCCAGGGTCTTTCCGTCCGCCGTCTCCAGGCGGCAGGGCGTGATCTGCATCCGGCCGTGATTGGCGTTCAGGCTCTCGCTCAGGCTCGCCTTCACCCGGTCCCGGCGCAGGCTTTGGCCGCTGAGCCGCGCCAGCAGCGGCAGCACAAAAACTTGCGTCACATAGTAGGCGGCCACCGGGTGCCCCGGCAGGCCGATCAGGGGCTTGTTGCCCGCTCTCCCCAGGATCGTCGGCTTGCCGGGCTTCACGGCGATGCCGTGGAAGAGCAGCTCGCCCAGGGATTCGATCACCCGGCAGGCGGCGTCCTTCACGCCCGCGCTGCTGCCGCCGGAGAGGATTACCCCGTCGCAGCAGGACAGCGCCAGGGCGGTCTTTTCCCGCAGCAGCGCCTCGTCGTCCTTCACGATCCCGAAGTCCACGGGGACCGCGCCGACGGAGCGCAGCAGCGCCTTCAGCATCGGGAGGTTCACGTCCCGCACCTGCCCCGGCCCGGGCTTCTGATCCGCGGGCACCAGCTCGTCCCCGGTGGAGAGCACGCCCACCGTCAAGTCGAGGCGCACCGGGACCTCCGTTTTTCCGATGGCGGCCAGGGCGCCGACGTCCTGAGGACGGAGGACGCGGCCCGCCCGGAGCAGCAGCTTGCCAGGCCGCAGGTCGTCTCCCCGAAAGATCAGGTTCTGCCCGGGGGCCGCGGCCTTGAAGATGCCCACGGTGCCGTCGCCGTAGTCCTCGGTGTACTCGAGCATCACCGCGCAGTCGCAGTCCGCCGGGATCCTGCCGCCGGTAGGGACGTACACGCAGGCGCCCCGGGGTACCGCGATCTCCGTCCCCTCGCCCATCTTGACCTCTCCGACCAGGTTCAGGATCGCGGGCAGGGCGTCGGAGCAGCCGAAGGTATCGGCGGCGCGCAGGGCGTAGCCGTCCACCGTGGAGCGGTCGAAGTCCGGCACGTACTCCTCCGCCAGGATATCCTCGGCCAGGATCCGGCCCTGGGCAAAGTCCAGCGGGCTGTGCATCACCCGCTCCTTTGGCTGAAATTCCTCTTCGATCAGCCGGAACACCTCTTCCGGCGTCTTGACCTGCAGCATAGGCGCCTCCTCCGGGTCTTTTTTCTCATTATACTCCCCTTCGGCCCCCGCGTCAAAAGAAAGCTTCGCCGGAGGGGCGGATCTCAGCCCGGGCGTCAAAACACCCCGCGGACGGACAGGTTCGCGGGGTGTTGTTCGCTGTGGAATACCACTCGCTGTGCGAGTGGCTTTGGACAGACAGATTACAGCCCCCCGAGGGACCGGCTCGGGGGGCTGTAACGGTGAGAGAGATTGTCGACCGACGCGCCCGAGAGGTGAAGGGCGCGGGGATTGAGGGAATCCCATTCGGTCATTCATGCATCTGATCTGAGCAGAGCATAACAGAATCTTTCTCCCGGGGGAAGCCCCCCTGGGGGATTCTTTTTTCCCGGCGCGCCGAGGGATCCCATCCCCGGGGATGGGTCAATGCAGCAGTTTTCCCAAATATTCGCCTCGTTTCCCGCCTGCTTCCGGCTTTGCTGCGGGAAAAGCGCCGCCCTTCCCCGGAAAACTTCATCAAATTGCCCAAAAAATCCGGGTGGGGGGATCCGCGCGCCAGTCTGCCCGGATCCCCCCACCTGGGTTGCGGCGCACCGGGGCAAAGACTATAGTAATAAATAGTTTTCCAGTGCAGCCGGGGGGACATCCCCCTGCAAAATACGATTCGGGAGGACAAAAATATGGCATGTTTCCTGGTTACCGCCGCTGAGGCGATCGTGGTCACCGCCGCTGCGAAGATCGTCAAGAAAAACGAGCGCAGCGCGGAGTCTCTCAAGCTGGAGAAAAAGGCCGAGACCGAAACCACGCACGAGAACAAGCTCCCCTGGAGCAGGAAGCTCATGATCCTGGCGTCCCTGCTGTGGGGCGGCGCGTTCCTGCTCTGCTACGAGCACATCTGGCACGGAGAAGTGGTTCCCTTCTTCCCATTCCTGACAGCAATGAATGATCCCGGAGACACGGCGGAGATGCTCCACGAGATGAGCACCGTCGGCGTGACCATGGCTCTCATCGTCACCGTCGTCTGGGCGATCATGATGTTCGCCGCGGACAAAATCATGGCCCGCCCCGACCCCGAGCCGGTCGAGGCCGCCGCGTAAGGAGGGCCGGCCATGACACTTTTGATCTGTGTTTTTGCCGCGATCCTCTTCACGTTCAAGTGGTATCAGCGCAAGGATGACAGCATGCTGCTGGGCGTGCCCTGCGTGTGCTTCTGGGGCGCCTCCCTCATGTGGCTGGGCGACGCGATCTTCGGCTATGCCGAGGACGGCGCGGCTTTCTTCGAGCCCGAAGCGGCCGAGATGCTCAACGACGCCTACCTCGGTCTCTCCGTCGTGGCGCTGGGCATGATCCTCTGGCTGGTGATCCTGCTCATCAAGGACCCCAAGGGCATTGTCAAGGCAAGCCTGAAGAAGAAAGCGGAATAAAGGATTCTTGAACTCCAGGCTGCCATGTATGGCAGCCTGTTCATTGAAACGAATGGAAACGGGAGCGGAAGATGTACAGTCTGGAGAATTGTGTAAAGCAGTGGGAAGAGGCCGGCGGGCACGGCTCCGCGGAGGAGCGCATCCGGCGGGCCGAGTCCTGGCTCCCCTATTACTCGTTTTTCGCCGAGGCGCAGAAAACCGGGGACTTCTCCCTATCCGAAGAGGACGGGGTTTTCCCGGCCTATCTGATCCGGGATGGGCTGGTGAAGCCCACGGACCACGTGCTGGAGATCGGCGCGGGGCTGGGGGCGGACAGTCTGCGCTTTGCCTCTGCCTGCGCCTCCGTGACGGCGATGGAGATGAACGAGGACTGTCTGCAGGTCCTTCGGCACCGGGCGGCCTGCTGCGGGCTGGATAACCTCCGTCCCCTGCGGGGGGCCTGGGAGACCTTCGAGCCCTCGGAGCGCTTTGATGTGAGCTACAGCTCCATGTGCCCGGCCATCTGCAATCTGGAAGAGCTGCAGCGCCTGGAGCGCATGACAAGGCGCCTCTGCTGCCTGGTGACGGTGATGCGCGGCTCTCACGAGAAGCACCGCCGGGCCATGATGACGGAGCTGGGCATCCGGCCCAAGGGCGGCATGCTCACAGAGATGCTCCACTATTTCAACGTGCTCTATCTGCTGGGCAGGCAGCCCAACGTTATCACCCGAACAGTGGAGAGTATCCGGGACATCCCTGTAGAGACCGCGCTGGAGCAGTTTTCCGTCTACTTCAAGATCTTCGGCGTTGACGAGGAACGCTCCCTTCCCTTCCTGCGGGACTATCTCGCCCGCCACGCCGAAAACGGCGTGCTGCGGGAGGAAAGCCGCATCCATTACGGTATGATCACATGGACTGTCAGCTGATCCTGGACTACGACAGCGGAAAGATCCTGGCCAGGCTGGAAAAGGGCAGCCGCTGCCTGGTGGATGGGGTCCGGCTGCGGCTCCGCGCCGGCGAGTGCCTGGCCCTGATCGGCGAGACGGGCTCCGGCAAGACCATGACGGCCCTTTCGATCCTGCGCCTGCTGCCCAGGAACGTGCGGATGGAGGGGGGCTCTCTGCTCTTTCGCGGCCAGGACCTGCTGCGGGAAAAGTGGCTGCGCCGGCTGCTGGGAGTGGAGATCGTCTACATCCCGCAAAACGGGCTGGAATTTCTGAATCCCTCCCGAAGCATCAAGCGCCAGCTCTATGACGGCATCGCCAAGCTGGCTATCCACCGCTCCGCCCGGAAAGGCAAGGCGCTGGAAGCCCTGAAAACGGCGGGCTTCGACGAGCCGGAGGAGATTCTGGAAAAGTTTCCCTTTCAACTCTCCGGCGGGATGGCCCAGCGGGTCACCATCGCCCTGGCGCTGTGCTCCCGGGCCCGGCTCCTGATTGCCGACGAGCCCACCAACGGGCTGGATCAGGCGGGCAGAGAGGCCTTTCTGCAGCTGCTGCACCGGGTCTTTCCCGAGGCGGCCAAGCTGATCATCACCCACGATATCGCCGTGGCCGCCCTCTGCGACCGGACCCAGGTGCTCTGCGGCGGAAAGCCCATGGAGAGCGGGCCGTCGGAGCAGGTGCTGGGCTCGTCCAGGCAGCCCTATACCAGGGCGCTGATCGCCGCGCTGGTGGAAAACGGCATGGTCCCGTCCCCGCCTCTGCGGGAGCAGCAGGGTCCCTGTCCCTTCTACCGGCGCTGTCCCCGGGCCGGGGAGCGCTGCCTCTCCGCCCCGGAGCGGCACGCAGAGGGCATGCGGGAATGGTGGTGTTCGAGCCCATGATCACCGGTCACGATCTAAAGAAAAGCTTCGGCGGCAAGCTTGTTCTCTCCGGGGTGAGCTTTGTCATCCCCGACGGGGAGACGGTGGGCCTTTACGGCCCCAGCGGCATCGGAAAGTCCACCCTGGCCAAGCTCCTCTGCGGGGTCATGCGGCCAGACGAGGGCTGCATTTCCCTGGACGGAGAGCTGCTGGTCTCTTCCAGCCTCCCCTATGACCGAAAAAGGGGTCTGGCCATCCAGATGGTCTATCAGCAGCCCTATTCCTCCCTGGATCCCAGCCAGAAGCTGATCCAGGGCTTTCGGGAGCTGATCCGCTATCACCATTTCGCGCAGGACCGCTCTGAGGAGGAGCGGCTGCTGCAGGGGCTGATGCAAGACGTGGGCCTGGACATGGGGATCCTCCAGCACCTGCCCCGGCAGATCTCCGGCGGCGAGGCCCAGCGGGTGGCCATCGCCCGCTGCCTGCTGTTTCACCCGAAGCTGCTGATCCTGGACGAGGCCACATCCATGCTGGACGTGTCCACCCAGGCCAACGTCCTCGCCCTGGTCCGCGGCCTGATGGCAAAAAGCAAGGGCTCCATCCTCCTCATCAGCCACGACAGGGCCCTTGTGGATACACTCTGCAATCAAATCTATGTATTTGATAATAAAACACTAAAGGAGACGAAAACAACATGAAGAAAGCTCTTGCCCTGCTGCTGTGCCTGTGCATGGTCTTCGCGCTCTGCGTCACCGCCGCGGCGGAAGGCCCGGAGATCGAACAGATCACCATCGGCACCACGGCCGCCATCGAAACCGCCACCAACGGCGAGTACGCCTATGACATGCTCTCCAGCGGCACCACCCAGATGCCCCTGGTCTACCAGGACACGGATGGCAACTACCATCCCCTGCTGGCCAGCTTTGAGACCGAGGACTCCATCACCTGGACCTACACGATCCTGGACGGCATGAAGTGGGACGACGGCGAGGACGTGACCGCCGAGGACATCCTCTTCACTCTCCAGTACGAGGACGAGAAGGGCAGCGCCAACCTGACGGACCAGACCGACGCGGAGGGCAAGACCACCACCGCCAAATACAGCGGCTACGTCCTGTCCGAGGACGGGCGCAGCATCTCCCTGACCCTGGCCTCCCCCAATGTGCGCGAGCTGGGCAATATGACCTCCTTCCGGGTCTATCCCAAGCACCTCTGGGAGGGGAAGGACGAGCTGAGCGAGGCAGAGCTCCGCGTCGGCTGCGGTCCCTACATGTTCGAGTCCTTCAGCAAGGATTCCGGCACCATCAGCTTCGTTCCCAACCCCTATTTCCCCGGCGAGCCCCACGCGGCCCGGCTGGTCTACCAGCTCTTTGACAACGACGACACCATGTTCCTCGCCCTCATGAACGGGGACATCGACATGACCTGGGTATACTCCACCGGCGTCCCCGGCAGCTATCAGGACGTGCTGGCCGGCGCGGAGAATCTGCAGCTCATCAGCGTCAACGCCACCAACGCTCCCGCCGTGCTGGCCTTCAACAACGCCAAGGGCCCCTTCGCCGACGAGAATCTGCGCAAGGCCGTGGTTTACGCGCTGGACTATGAGCAGTTCCGCGAATACGTGGGCAGCGCGGCGGCGGACATCCCCAACGCCGGCTTTGTTCCCAGCTCCACCCTGGGCTTTGCAGAGACTGAGAAGCTGGGCACCGATCTGGCCAGGGCGGAGGAGTTCATGACCGCCGCCGGCTACGCCAGGAACGGCGACGGCGCTTTCGTGAACGAGAGCGGCGAGCAGGCCGGCTTTACCCTGACCTATCGCGCCGACCGCAACAACCAGGTGAGCTGCGCCGAGCTGATCAAGAACCAGCTGGAGGCCTTCGGCATCGCGGTCACCCTGGAGGCGCTGGACAGCGATTCCTACAACGCCAAGACCAGCAACAAGTTCTCCGAGAACAACATCACCATGGAAGCCGCCCTCTACGGCTACACCTCCGCCGGTATGGGCATGGGCAACGGTCTGGCTACCATCTATGTGGACGGACGGCACCCGGTCCAGGGCGGCGCCCAGGTCTATGACGAGCAGTTCCAGACGGCCCTGGCCGCCATGGCAGCCGCCGCCACGCCGGAGGAGTACGTCGCCGCCGCCGGCGAGATGCAGGCCTTCTACGCCGAGCACACGCCCATCGTGGCGCTGTACTGGGACAGCATGACCTTCGCCGTCTCCGCCCGCTTTGACAACATCGTTGTTGATAACGCCTTCGGTCTCAACAACGTGAACAACTGGCTCAGCATCACCGAGAAATAAGCGGTCCCTCAGCGGGACGCCAAAATGAGAAATGGGGAAGCATACCATGAAAAAGTACTGGAAAAGCATGTTGACAGCACTGGTATGCTTCCTCATCGTCGTGCTTTTGAACTTTGTCCTGCCCCGGCTGCTCCCGGGAAACCCCATCGCCTATCTCTCCGGCTTTGCCGAGGAGGATATGACCCCCGCCCAGGTCCAGCGCTATACCGAGGCGCTGCATCTGAACGAGAGCTTGCCCCGGCAGTTCCTGCACTATCTTCGCTCCCTGGCTGACGGGACCCTGGGCTATTCCTTCAAAAAGGAGGCTGTGGTCTCGGAGCTGATTCGCGGGCGGATCGGCTGCACCCTGCAGATCACCCTGCCGGCGGTGGTCCTCTCCACGGTCCTGGGCCTGGTCTGGGGCCTGAGCTGCGGCTATCGGCGGGATGGGCTCCGGGACAGGCTCTCCACCTCGGCGCTGCTGGTCCTCAACACCGTGCCCGGCTTTCTCTTCGCGCTGCTTTTCATCATCCTCTTCTGCTTCCGCCGCCGCTGGCTCCCCTACACCGGCCTCAGCGCCCCGGGCATGGCCCCGGGGGTCCCGGGCTTTCTGGCGGACCGGCTCCGGCATCTGCTCCTGCCGGTGCTCACCCTGACCCTGGGGGCCCTCCCCTCCCGCTATCTGCTGATGCGCAACACCGTCGCCAAGGCGGCAGAGGAGAAGTATGTGCTCTACGCCAGGGAGCGGGGCCTCTCGGACCTGACGATCCAATACCGGTACATCCTCAAAAACATCGCCCAGCCCTTCATCACCATGGTGGGCATGAGCGTCAGTCTCTGCGTCGGCGGCTCGCTGGTCATTGAAAACATCTTCTCCGTGGGCGGCATGGGCAAGCTCCTGACCGACGCGGTGTATACCCTGGACTATCCGCTGATGCAGGGGATCCTCTTCGTCACCACCGGGATCATGGTCGTCTCCATCGTGCTGTCGGACCTGCTGTGTATTTTGATCGACCCGAAGGTCAGATGGGGGGAGGAGCTTGCGTAACCGAAAGACTGCCGCCCTGACGCTGGGCCTGCTGCTGCTGGCGCTTTTCCTCTCGGCGGCGCTGTTTCCCGGGGCCTTCACGCGCTTCGGTCTGAAGGAGATGGGCCGCCCCTGGCTGCCGCCCGGTCCGGAGCACCTGCTGGGCACCAACGCCCTGGGCTATGATATCTGGACCGAGATCCTCTACGGCACCCGGGACACGCTGTTCATCGGCCTGATGAGCAGCGTGCTGACCCTGATCCTCGGGACCCTGGTGGGGACCCTGGCCACCCGCCCGGGCCTCCCCGGCGCTTTCTTCAACGGTCTGATCAACGTGTTCGTCCTGCTCCCGAGGCTCATCACCCTGATCGTCCTGTCGGCCTTCCTGGGAAGCTCCCAGGGGCACCTGATCCTCCTGATCGCCGCCTTCAGCTGGGTGGGGACCGCCCGCAGCGTCCGGGCCCAGGTCATCCATCTGAACAGCCAGCCCTTTATCGAGAATTGCACGATCCATGGTTACAGCCACGGTCACATCGTCCTGCGGCACATCCTGCCCAATCTCTACGACATCCTGATCTCCCGCTTCCTGCTGGGCGTGAACAGCTGCATCATGATGGAGTCCACCCTGAGCTTCCTCGGCTTCGGGGACCTCTACTACCCCACCTGGGGCACCATGATCAACTTCGCCTACAAGCGCGGCGCCTTTCTCCGCCAGGCCTATGCCTACCTGCTGTCCCCGGGGCTGTGCATCATGCTGCTGAGCCTCTCCTTCTATTTCATCAGCCTGTACTTCGAGGCCAGGCGGGAGACGATCCGGGGCTGATTTCGATCCTCGAAAAAACGAATCGAGTAGGAGGGGCTGAGTAGGCCCCGACCTCTCACACCACCGTGCGTACGGTTCCGTACACGGCGGTTCAACCGCATAAGTGCAGAGACTCGTACCGGTCAAGGATGCTGTAGTATCCTGCTTGTACGAGTCTCTTG
>JAFWQQ010000052.1 GCA_017545165.1 Oscillospiraceae bacterium | reverse complement strand
TTCATTTTTTACCGGCCAGAATCGCGCCATGCTTCGTTGGCGGCCTTGGCCATATATGTCCATTATGCCCTGCGGCCGCCGCCTCGCCTGACGCGATTCTGACTCGGTAAAATTCTAAAGCTTTTTATCGGTGAATAGTATTATTTCCGGCACTTGTTTCTGGCAAACCACAGGGTAAAGAGCCCGTGCGCGGCGGCCACGCCCAGAAACACGCCCTTGGCGTTTTCCAGAAGGGAGGGCTCCGCCTGCCCGGTCTGGACAAAATAGCCCAGCGTGCCGCAGACGGCAAAGCCGACGGTCATGGTCAGCATCAGAAAGCCCACGGTCCGGCAGAGCTTCTTTTCGTCATACTTCCGCTTCTCCGCCTCGGTGGAGGTGTTGTAGCCTGCGATGATCCAGAACCATTTGCCCCGGAGCAGAAAAATGGTGGGGATCAGAAAGATCAAGGCAAAGACAAGGGGAGCGGTCATACGGGCCTCCTATTCTTCCGGGATCCTGCACACGTCCACCCAGGCCAGGGCCCGGGACGTGCGGAAGAGCTCTTCCAGGTTCAGCTCGATGGCGCTGCTGGGGCTGCCCACGGCGGGGAAGACCGTTTCAAAACGCCGCAGACTCTCGTCCAGGTACACGGGGATCCCGTCCCTGCAGCCGAAGGGGCATACGCCGCCCACTGGGTGGCCCACCAGCTCCGGCACCTCCTCGGCGGAGAGCATCCGGGCCTTGAAGTGGAAGCGCTCCCGGAACTTCTTGTTGTCGATCCGGGCGTCTCCCGCGGCAAGGATCAGCATGCAGCCCTCGTCGGTCTTGAAGGAGAGGGTCTTGGCGATCCGCGCGCCCTCCACCCCCAGGGCCCGGGCGGCCAGCTCCACCGTAGCGGAGGAGACCTCGAACTCCCGCACCCGATCCTCCATGCCCAGAGCACGGAACCAGGCGCGGCCTTTTTCGATGGACATCAGGCAAACACCTCCGGCAGTCTGATGCCGGCTATGGAGGCAAGCAGACGGGTAAAGCTGCTGCCGTTGCGGGAGAGGAAGGAGTCCATCTGCTTGTTGTACTCGCTGGCGTTGAGGGCGGTCTTGGCGCTCTCGATGGCCTCCAGGCTCCGGTTGGCGGTGGCGGAATGCTGCTCGCTGAGCTGTGCGGAAAGCAGCGCCTGCCGGATATTGCTCAGCTCGGTGCGCAGCCTGGTATAGCAGCGGTAGAGCTTCGCCGCGCCGTAGCTGCCCTGGCTGAGCGCCTCCAGCATCTCCTCCGAGGCGCTGCGCAGGGCGGCGGCGTCGATCTCGTTCGCCTCCGCCACGGAGGCCAGGACGTCTGCCTGCTCCTGCAGCGTCTCCAGCTGGACGGCGATCCCGTCCTTGCTGCGGAAGAGCGCGTCCAGCTCCTCACAGTCGTCGCCCAGCTTCCAGCGGGTATTCAGGACGGTGCTGCCCAGCACGACCAGCACGCACAGAATGAGCGCGACGCTCCGTTTCTTGAAAAACTTCATGGCATTCTCCTATCAGGAGAGAAAGGGCGAGGATCAGCCCTTCATCTCCAGCAGCTTCTGGCGCAGGGCGCCCTCGATGCGGCCCAGCTCCTCCTCGGCGGCGGCGCGGGCGGCGCGGCCCTGATCCTGGATGTCGCGGACCTCGTTCAGAGTGGCGATCAGCTCCTCGTTGGTCTTGCGCAGGGTCTCCATATCCACGATGCCCCGCTCGGACTCCTTGGCGATGGCGACGCTGCCCTGGTGCAGGGTCTGGGCGTTCTTCTGGAGCAGGGCGTTGGTCACGTCCGTGACCTCGCGCTGGGCCTTCATGGCCTGCTCGGAGTGATACAGGGACATTGCCATGACCATCTGGTTCTTCCAGAGGGGGATGGTGTTGACGATGGAGGTGCGGATCTTCTCCACCATCAGGCTGTCATTGTTCTGGACCATGCGGATCTGGGGGGCCATCTGCACGGAGATCATGCGGGTCAGCTCCAGATCATAGATCTTCTTCTCGAAGCGGCCGATCATGTTGGCGAAGTCGTTGGCGGCCTGGGCGTCCTCGGGCAGGCCGGATTCATTGGCCTTCTTCACGTACTCGGGCAGCTCCACGTTGCGAAGATGCTCGATCTTCAGCTTGCCGGCGAGAATGTACATGGTCAGCTCCTTCATGTACTCCTCGTTCTTGTCGTACATCTTGTCCATCATGGTGATGTCCTTGAGCAGCACGACCTCGTGCTTCTGCAGGGACTCCACGATCTTGTCCACATTGACCTCGGCCTTGTCGTACTGGGCTTTGAGGGAAGCCAGGCTCTGCTGGCTCTTCTTGAACAGGCCCAGGAAGCCCTTCTTCTCTTCTGCGTCAAAGTTCAGGCCCTTCAGCTCCACCACCAGGTCGCCCAGCATCCCGCCGACCTCGCCCAGGTCTTTGGTACGCACGGTGGCCAGGGCGGCGTCGGAGAACTCGGAGATGTTCTTCTGGGCGCTGCCGCCATAGTTCATGATCTGCTCGCTGTTCAGCACGTCGATCTTCTCGGAAAACTCGCGGACGGCGGCCTGCTCGGCCTCAGAGAGGCTGCTGAGATCCAGCTTTTCGGCAGGGGCCTGCTCTTCCTTCTTCTCCTCCTCCTCAGCGGGGGCTTCCTGCACCGCGGCGGCGGTGGCGTTGGGATCCAGAGTCAGGAAGGGGATCTTGGTTTCTTCACTCATGTGGCATGTTCCTTTCTGTTAGAGATTCATATGAGAAAATGGTTTTCGAACAAATTTGACCGGGATCAGAAGTGCAGCGTGATGCCGGTAGAGCCGACGGGGACGCCGCCCTCCGCAGCCGCTCCGCTTCCTCCGGCGACGGCGACCTGGCCGCCCTCGGCCGGCTTCTCCGCGGGCTTCTCCACGGGCCTGATGTCAAAGTCCTTGACGCCGGTAAGGCCCTCCCGGGCAAGCATGGTGTTCATCACGGAGATGTCCGTCTCGATGTCCAGGGCCTGGTTGGCGAAGAGGGAGTCCAGCATCTTTTTGTAGGCGGCGATGGCGTCGTCCAGCATGGCGTCGATGCTCTTCATGGTCTTGTCCAGGTTCTCCCCCTCGATGCCCTGGGAGCTCATGCGGTCATAGGCGTTCAGAAGCTTGATGGTGGTTGGCAGATAGTAGTTCATGAACTTCTTGATCTGCGGGATATCCGAGGGATCGGCGATGGCGTCCTGGGTGATCTTGTCCGTAATGCGCATCAGCTCGTTGATCTTGCCTTTGATTTCGGGGTCCTTGATGGACATGTAGAGCCTGCCCATTTCGCTGAGAGCCCGGTTGCCCTCCTCCACGATGGGGTCGATCTCCGGCCCGTAGCTCTTCTTCTGGGGCGGGGCCTTCTGCTGCGCCTGCTGGACCCGCTGGGAGGTGTACTGGGGCCCGCTCTGCTGGGCGGTGCGCTGGGAGGTGTACTGGGGCTTGACCTGGGCGGCCTCCACCTGGGCCTTCCGCAGCGCCTCCTCCGCGTCCTTCTGGGCGCGCTTGCCGCTGGAGCGGCCCGTAAAATAGGAGATCAGGCCGCACAGTCCCAGACTGAGCAGGAAGGTCACCGGACGGAACATCTTCATAAAGCCGGACAAAAACAGCCAGCAGATGAGAAAAGAATAGACGGGCTTTACGCCGGAACGATTTCTTCTGCTTCTTGCCATGGTCATACTCCTCCATGATTAATCAAGCTATTTTATCTCGAATTGTTCTTATCGTCAAGAGTATTGCATTTTTATTGTGCTATGGTGTATAATAACCCGTCATCAGAGCGGCTTCGGCCGACGCGGAACCATGAGGAGGCCTGGATTATGATCAAAATCGCACCTTCGATCCTCGCTGCGGACTTCGCCTGTCTTGGCAGGGAAGTGGAGGACATCCGCGCAGGCGGCGCGGATTACGTGCATTTTGACGTGATGGACGGAGCCTTTGTTCCCAACATCTCCATGGGCATCCCGGTGCTGGCCTCCCTTCGGAAGGCGACGGACATGTTCCTGGACGCCCATCTGATGGTGGACCGTCCTCTCCGCTATGTGGAGCGCTTCTGCAAGGCCGGCGCGGACCTGGTGAACGTCCACGTGGAGGCTGACAGCGCGGAGAATATCAGCGCCGCTCTGGAGAAGATCCGCGCAAGAGGCGTCAAGACCGGCGTCACGCTCAAGCCGGGCACGCCTGCGGAGGCTGCCCTGCCCTGGCTGGATACGGTGGACCTGGTGCTGGTGATGACGGTGGAGCCCGGCTTCGGCGGCCAGAGTTTCATGGCGGACATGCTGCCCAAGATTCGCACGCTCCGGCGCTGGATCAAAGAGCGGGGCCTCCCCTGCGAGCTGGAGGTGGACGGCGGCGTGGACGCGGACACCGCCCCCCTGTGCATTGCGGCCGGGGCCAATGTGCTGGTGGCCGGCAGCGCCGTCTTCGGCAAGACGGACCGGGCGGCGGCCATCCGCGCCATCCGCGGCGAATAAGCTTTTGGAGGACCGATATGTCTTTCTTTCCTGCCTCTCTTGAAAACCTGATCGACAAGTTTGCGGCCTTGCCGGGCATCGGCCGCAAGAGCGCCCAGCGCCTGGCCTTCCACGTGCTTGCCCTGCCGGAGGCGGAGGCCCTGGCCTTTGCCGACGCCATTACGGCGGCGCGGAAGAGCGTCCACTGCTGCCGCGTCTGCCAGAACCTGACCGAGGGCGAGGTCTGCGCCATCTGCGCAAGCAACCGTCGGGACCACGGCACCATCTGCGTGGTGTCCGAGCCCCGGGACGTGCTGAGCATCGAGCGCGGCCACGAATACAACGGCACCTATCATGTGCTCCACGGGGTCCTCTCGCCCATGAGCCATGTGGGGCCGGAGGATATCCGCATCAAGGAGCTGCTGCACCGGGTGGCCGAGGAGGATGTGGAGGAGGTCATCATGGCCACCAACCCCGACACCGAGGGGGAGGCCACGGCCATGTACATCTCCCGCCTGCTCAAGCCCTTCCAGGTGAAGGTGACAAGACTGGCCTACGGCATCCCGGTGGGCTCCAATCTGGAGTTTGCGGACGACGCCACGCTGAACCGGGCCCTGGAGGGCCGCACGGAAATGTGAATAAGAGGACCCCGATGTGGGTATCCTTTCCTATCCGGAATCTACATAATCAATATCCCAATAGAATGGAGTTACCATGGCACAAAAACTGAAAATCATCCCTTTAGGCGGTCTCGGTGAGATCGGCAAAAACATGACCCTGCTGGAGTACGGCAGCGATATCATCGTGATCGACTGCGGCATGGGCTTTCCCGATGAGGATATGTACGGCATCGACGTGGTCCTGCCGGACATTACCTACCTTAAAAACAACGCTTCCCGGGTCCGGGGCATCATCCTGACCCACGGACACGAGGACCACATCGGCGCGGTGCCCTACGTGCTGCGCGAGATCGACGCGCCCATCTACACCACGCCCCTGACGGCGGCGCTGGTGGAGCTGAAGCTGGAGGAACACGACCTGCTGCAGAATGCGCAGATCTTTACCCTGAAGGCCGGAGCAAGCTTCCGGCTGGGGGCCTTCAGCATCGAGTTCATCCACGTGAACCACAGCATCCCGGACTCCGTGGCCCTGGCCATCAAGACCCCCCTGGGCACGGTGATCCACACCGGAGACTTCAAGATCGACGTGACCCCCATCTCCGGCGGCATGATCGACCTGACCCGCTTCGGCGAGCTGGGCAACGAGGGGGTCCTTGCCCTGATGATGGACTCCACCAACGTGGAGAAGCCCGGCCACTCCGACTCCGAGCGGAAGGTGGGCCTGAGCTTTGACAAGCTCTTTATGGGCTGCAAGAAGCGCATCATCATTACCACCTTCGCCTCCAATGTCCACCGCCTGCAGCAGATCATCAACGTGGCCGCGAAATACAAGCGCAAGGTGGCCATTACCGGCCGCAGCATGGAAAACGTGCTGCTGGTGTCCAAGGTGCTGGGCTATATGGACATCCCGGAGAACGTGATGGTGGACCTGGACCAGGTGAACAAGCTGCCCCGGGACCAGGTGGTCATCATCTCCACCGGCAGCCAAGGCGAGGGCATGTCCGCCCTGTATCGGATGGCCTATTCCGAGCACAAGCAGATCCATGTGGACGCGGGGGACCGGATCATCATCTCCGCCTCCGCCATCCCCGGCAATGAGAACACCATCAGCCGCGTCATCGACGAGCTGTTCCACAAGGGCGCCGAGGTCATCTATGACCGTCACACCGACCTGCACGTCTCCGGCCACGCCTCCCAGGAGGAGCAGAAGATGATGCTGGCCCTGATCCGGCCCAAGTATTTCATCCCCGTCCACGGCGAATACCGGATGCTGGTCAAGCACGCCGAGATCGGCAAGGAGATGGGCGTTGCGCCGAAAAACGTGCTCATCGCGGAAAACGGCAGTGTCATCGAGATCGGCAAGAAGACCATCAAGTGGGAGGAGAGCGTTCCCTCCGGCGCGGTGCTGATGGACGGCAGCGGCGGCCTGGGCGAGGTGGGCAGCGTGGTCATGCGGGACCGGCGGAAGCTGGCCGAGGACGGCATGATCGTGGTGGTGATGCCCTTCTCCGCCTACGACCACAAGATCCTCTCCGATCCGGAGATCGTCACCCGGGGCTTCGTCTATGTGAAAGAGGCCGAGCAGATGATGGAGGAGCTCAAGCGGGTGACCCTGGAGTCTGTGGGGGCCTGCCAGGCCCAGCACATCCATGATTGGACCACCATCAAGTCCCGGGTGAAGAGCAATCTCTCCGGCTATCTGTACAAGACCACCCGGCGCAGCCCCATGATCCTGCCGGTGATCACGGAAATCTGAGGACAGAGACATGAACATCCAGATCTGGGGAAAGAGCAAATGCTTTGATACCAAGAAGGCCGAGCGCTGGTTCAAGGAGCGCCGGATCAAGTATCAGTATATCGACCTGCTGCGCTACGGCATGAGCAGGGGAGAGCTGAACGCGGTGAAAAACGCGGTGGGCCTGGAGGACCTGGTGAACAAGGACGATCAGGACTACTCGCTGTTCCAGTATCTGGCGGGGACCGAGGCCAAGCTGGAAAAGCTCTATGAGATCCCCGAGCTGATTCGCAGCCCCGTGGTGCGAAACGGCAGACAGGCCACCGTTGGCTACTGCCCCGAGATCTGGAAGACCTGGGAATAATATGAAAGGGGGCTGTTGCAAAATAGGCGCATAGCCCAGTCACCACCGTAGGGGAGGGGCTCGCCCCCTCCCGGCAGCACGGAGTATTGTCTTGAGAAAATGATCGGCGAATTCGCAGATTGTACGAATTCGCCGAATATTTCTTTGCTATACGAGCTCTGGTCCGCCGGGAGGGCACAAGGCCCTCCCCTACGATACAACCAGGGTTTTCGCACTTGTTTCGCATTTTGCAACGCGCCCGGTTCAGGGTTTTGAGAATTAAGGAAACGATGATTCAATCGGCGAGAGCAGATTGCGAGAGAATATGGGTTCTGATGAAGGCAGTTTTTCGCAGGAATACTTTGTGTATTGCAAGAAAAAGGCTCGAAATCAGAGCACTATCTCAGAGGCTCCCATCAAAGCGGACGCTTTGATGGGAAGAGGAGGCACAGCGAAGGGAGCGAGCTTTCGGCACGCTTGCCGGAAGCGAGATGATCCGAAGCTTGTGCCGACGACCGCAAGATGCCGAAGGCGATTTGATCAGCGGTTACTTAAGTTTTGCGATTTGAAAACCGTATAAGGCAGAAAAAACCGGATGCGAAAACGCATCCGGTTTTGCTGATCGCGAAGAGGACTCTTTTCAGGCTGCAGCCTCGGTGTCGGCGTCGGCCTCGGCCTCGGTCTCGGTGCCGGCTTCGGCGTCAGTCTCGGCCTCAGCCTGGACTTCGGTGCTGTCGGCAGTCTCGGTGACGATGGGGAGCTCCTCGGTGCTGGACACAGCACCCACGCCGGACCGGGCCATCAGATTCAGCACCAGGGTCAGCACCACGAAACCAAGGGCGAACCACTTGGTCATCTTGGCGAGCTTGGCGTCCCAGGTCTTGGCCTTGCCCTTGGACATGAAGGTCTCGGCGCCGCCGGAGATCGTTCCGGACAGGCCGGCGCTCTTGCCGCTCTGCATAAGCACGATGGCGGTGACGGCCAAACCGGCCAGAACCTGAAGAATGGTGAATAATAAGCTCATGTATTTCAATCCTTTCGACGATATACAAATTTATCAGCCTTGCGAGTATACCACATGCCTCCCGGCAATTCAAGCCTTATTTTTCGATTTTTGCAAAATCTTTTTTCTGGCTGTCCCGTCGGAAGAGAATTGGCGTCCCGGGGGGGCGCGCTGCCGGGAGAAAGCGGGATCTTTGCCGGCCTGTTCCATCAGACAATGCCGGTCTGTCCCAACAAAACCCTTTACAATTCGATAGAAACGATGCTATAATATTTCAAAACAGAGAAAATGACGGAGGAGGCTGTCCTATGTCTACGACGACGAAAGAATCCTTGGCTGCGGCGCTGAAGCAGATGATGAATGTGAAGCCCATCGGGAAGATCACCGTGAAGGATCTGGTGGAGATCTGCGGCGTGAACCGGCAGACCTTCTATTACCACTTCGACGATGTGTACGATCTGCTGGAGTGGGTCTTTGAGGAGGACGCCAACCGGGTCCTGCCCCACAAGGTGATCTATGAGCGCTGGCGGGAGGACGTGCTGGTCTTCATGGATTACCTGAAGGAGAACAGCGCCTTTACTCTGAACGTTTACAACTCTAACAGCCGCCTGTATATGCTGCGCTATCTGGAGGAGAAGATGGAGGCCTGCATCCGCAGCTTCGCCGTCATCGTCTCCCAGGGGGAGAACATCGACCGGCAGGATTTCGAGTTCGTGGTGAAGCTTTACGCCAAGTGCGCCATCGGCTTCATCGCCCAGTGGATGGATCTGGGCATGCAGCTGCCGCCGGAGATCACCACCGAGCGGATCCTGACCCTGATGGACAACAGCGTGGAAAACCTTATCGCCCGCTTCCGGATCGAAAAGTAAACGGCAAAGTGCCCCGGCTGTCTGACCGGGGCGCTTCCATACCCTGCGCATAGATCAGCGCGGAGGGAGAATACTGCCAGGGAACAAGACAGAAAGGAAAGACAAAATGGATACCATCTATGACGTGATCGTGATCGGCGGCGGCGCCGCGGCGACTTCAGCCGTGATGACCCTGATCAATCGGGGCAAAACCGTGGCCGTGGTCTGCAACCGGCCGGAGACCGGGAGCCTCTTCAAGGCGGAGTGGGTCACCAATTACCCGGGCCTTCCGCCCATGAGCGGGGCGGAGATGACGGCGCTGTTCCGCCGCCAGCTGGAGGAGAGCGGCGCGAAGATCATCACCGGGAGGGCCCTCTCCGTCATGCCCATGGGGACCAGCTTCGGCGTGGCCGTGGGCAGCGATTATTATATGTGCTACGCGCTGATCCTGGCGGCGGGCATCACCCGGGAGAAGCTCTATCCCGGAGAGAGTGAGTTTCTTGGCATGGGCGTGAGCTACTGTGCCACCTGCGACGGGATGCTCTACCGGGGCAAGACCGTGGCCGTGGTGGGCGGCGGCCAGGAGGCCCGGCACGACGCGGATTTCCTGGAGAGCATCGGCTGCAGAGTGCTGCGCTTCGAGCAGAACGGGAAGTACGAGATCCGCGGCGGGGCCAAGGCGGACACCCTGGTGTACGCCGGCCAGGAGCACAAGGTGGACGGGATCTTCATCATCAAGGACACGGTCTCCGTCACCAAGCTGGTGCCGGGGCTCGTGTATGAGAATGGTGCCGTGGCCGTGGACCGGCGCCTGGCCACCAGCGTCCCCGGGGTTTTTGCCGCGGGGGACTGCACCGGCAAGCCCTTCCAGCTGGCCAAGGCCGTGGGCGAGGGCAATGTGGCCGCCCTCTCGGCGGTGGACTATATCGCTGCCCTGAAAAAGTAAAGCTTCCGCATGTCAGCGGCTCCGCGGCATTCGTGCCGCGGAGCCGTTTTGCGCTTTACACCTGGAGGGAAACTTGCTATAATATATCGGAATTTTAGAAAAGGACCGTTTGGCCGATGCTGTTTTCAAGCTCTGTCTTTCTCTTCATCTTCCTCCCGGCGGTGCTGCTCGGGCACTTCCTGCTGCGGGGGCAGAGGGCGCGCAACCTGCTTTTGCTGGCGGCGAGCCTGTTTTTCTATGCCTGGGGCGAGCCGGTCTATGTCCTTCTGATGCTCTTTTCCATCTGCGCGAACTACCTTTTGGGCCGGGGGATCGACGCGAAGCGGGGCCGGGGGATCGACGCGAAGCGGGGCCGGGGGAGAAAAGCCCTGCTGGTCCTGGCTGTCGTGGTGGACCTGGGGATCCTCTTCGTGTTCAAGTATCTGAACTTTACCATCGAGAACCTGAACGCCCTGCTGGGGCTGCGGATCGCTCCGGTGAAGCTGAGTCTGCCCATCGGCATCTCCTTCTTCACCTTCCAGGCGCTGAGCTACTGCATCGACGTGTATCGCGGCACGGCGGAGGTCCAGCGGAATCTCCTGGACCTGGGGCTGTATATCTCCTTCTTCCCCCAGCTGATCGCCGGTCCCATCGTGCGCTACAACACGGTGGCCCAGCAGATCCGCAGCCGCAGCGTGGACGCCGAGGGCTTCCAGCAGGGGGTCAAGCGCTTCATCCTGGGCTTCGCCAAGAAGATCCTGCTGGCCAACAACCTCTCCATCGCCGCGGAAGAGGCCTTCTCCCTGGCTGGGACAGGGGAGCTCACCACGGCGCTGGCCTGGCTGGGTTCCTTGAGCTACAGCCTGCAGATCTATTTCGACTTCTCCGGCTATTCGGACATGGCCATCGGCCTGGGGCGGATGTTTGGCTTCCGCTTTGAGGAAAACTTCAACTACCCCTATATCTCCCGCTCCGTGTCCGAGTTCTGGAAGCGCTGGCACATTTCCCTGGGCCGCTGGTTCCGGGATTACATCTATTTCCCCCTGGGCGGCTCCCGGGTGAGCAAGGCGAAGCTCCTGCGCAATCTCTTCGCCGTGTGGCTCTTCACCGGCATCTGGCACGGCGCCGCCTGGCAATTCATCGTCTGGGGCCTGATGTATGGGCTGCTGGTGGCCTTTGAGAAGCTCTCCGGCGTCCCCGGCAGGCTCCGCACCCGGGCGGGCAGGGGCCTCTATGCGGCGCTGACCATGCTGATCGTGAACGCCGGCTGGGTGCTCTTCGGGGCGGAGTCCTTCGCCGGGGCCCTGACCCAGCTGGGCGCCATGCTGGGCATCCATGCCGCCGCGCCCTCGGCTCTGGCGGGCTTCCTCTTGCGGGAGAGCTGGGTCTTCCTGGCGGCCGGCGTCCTCTTCTCCACGCCGGTGGTCTCCCGGGCGCTGGCAAAGCTCCGCGCCGGGCGGGAGGACAAGCCCCTGCTGATCCTGGGGGAAACGGCGCTCTACATGCTGCTGCTGGTCCTCTGCGTGTCGTACCTGGCCATGGGATCCCACAATCCCTTTATCTACTTCAATTTCTGAGGGGGCGGGGACATGAAGAGATTCTTTTCTTTCCGAAATCTGACTGCCCTGTGCTTCCTGCTCTTTCTGCTGGTTTTCTTCGCGCTGGGCCTGAAGCCCTTCCTGCGGGAGGCCTACTATGCCCTCCGCTGGGGAGACGGCACCGCCCAGGCGGAGGAGCGCTTTGACGAGTTCCTGCCGGGCAAGGAGCAGTGGGTCACCCTCAACGGCGGCGTCCAGAAGCTGCTGGGCAAGCGGGAGGTCAACGCCCGCTATCTCTTGGACAATGGGCAGATGACCTACATCATCCCGGAGCTGGACATGAGCGGCATCGCGGCCAACACCGCGGGCCTGGCCAGAGCCCTGGAGGAGCGGGACATCCCCTTCCTCTATGTGAATCTCCTGTTCAAGATCGACGGGGAGGACAAGCAGCTGCCTGCGGGCGTGGAGGACTATTCCAACGAGAACGCGGACCGCTTTCTGGCCATCCTGCGGGAGCGGGGCGTGGACTGCCTGGACCTGCGGGAGCGGGAGAAGGCGGAGGGACTGGACCACTACAGCCGCTTTTTCCCCAGCGACCACCACTGGAAGCCGGAGACCGGCCTCTGGGCCGCGGGAGAAGTGGCCGCGGCGCTCCGGGAGCGGGATCCCTCCTTCTCCTTTGACCCGGCGATCTTTGACTTGGAGAGTTACGACTGTCAGACCCATGAGAAGGCGCTGCTGGGCAGCTGCGGCCGCCGGGTGGGGACCTGGTACATCGCCCCGGACGATCTGGACGTGCTGACGCCGAAATTCGAGACCCGGCTCCGCTTCTCCGTCCCCTCGAAGGACCTGCTGCGGGAGGGGAGCTTTGCCGAGACCATGCTCTTCCCGGAGATCCTGGAGCAGCGGGACCGGATGAACAGCGACAGCTATGACGTCTACTGCGGCAGTGTGTACGATCATCTGCGCATCGAGAACCTGCAGGGCGGCAGCGGCAAGCGCCTCCTGGTGCTGGACGACTCCTTCTCCCTGGTGGTGGTGCCCTTCTTCTCCCTGGCCTATGCGCAGGTGGATTATCTGGACCTGCGGCTCTGGGACGGGGACCTGCTGGCCTACATCGACGAGACGCAGCCCGACGCGGTGCTGATCCTCTACAACCCCGGCGCCCTGGAGGACAATAACCTGAACATGTTCGAATTTTTCCGCTGAGCTGTTGACAATTCATTCGGCACATTGTATAATCTCGGCATCGAATATTTGTGCGCTGTGACGGATAGGAGTACGCGGAAAGCTGCTTTCAGAGAGGGGACGTTTGGTGCAAGTCCCTGGCAAGCGCCGCGGAAGGTCGATCCCGAGCGCCCGGGGGGAAGGGCAACTGTGTAGTCCCGGCGTCTGGCCCGCGTTAAGGGCCGGAAGAGCGCCGCCGCGCAGTCATTCTGAGCGAAACGAAGAATCTCATGAGATCCTTCGTCGCTTTGCTCCTCGGGATGACGGGCGGGAGCGGAATTCAGGTGGTACCGCGGTATTGCATCGCCCTGAGACGAAAGTCTCGGGGCGTTGTTTTTTGGGAAGCTGCTTATCGGCTTTGGGATCGGGAGGTGATCAGCTTGATGTTGCGAATGAGGGCCCGGCGCGAATTGCAGACAGCGATCGGCGAGAGCCGGCTTCATGGCCGGACAAAAGGCAAGGTTGCCGGGACGCCTGTACAGCCGTTTTGAAGAGGAATAAAAAAACAAGTGACGATAAATGGAGGAAACTATGAAAGAATTACCGAAAGTGTATGAACCCCAGAAGGTGGAGAAAAAGATCTACGACTTCTGGATGCAGGGCGGCTGGTTCAAGGGCGTCATCGACCCCGGGAAGAAGCCCTTCTCCATCGTGATGCCGCCCCCCAACGTGACGGGGCAGCTGCACATGGGCCACGCCATGGACTCCGCGCTGCAGGACATCATCACCCGCTACAAGCGCATGCAGGGCTATGCCGCCCTGTGGCTGCCCGGCGTGGACCACGCGGGCATCGCCACCCAGATCAAGGTGGAGGAGTTCCTGCGCAAGGAAGAGGGCAAGACCCGCTATGACCTGGGCCGGGACAAGTTCCTGGAGCGGGTCTGGGCCTGGAAGGAGCAGTACGGCGGGCGCATCGTGGAGCAGCAGAAGAGCATGGGCGTCTCCTGCGACTGGGACCGCAGCCGCTTCACCATGGACGAGACCTGCGCCAAGGCCGTGCGCGAGACCTTCTGCGACCTGTACGAGAAGGGCCTCATCTACAAGGGCCGCCGCATCATCAACTGGTGCCCCCACTGCCGCACCGCCCTCAGTGACGCCGAGGTGGAATACAAGGACATCCCGGGGCATTTCTGGTATATCCGCTATCCCATCGAGGATTCTGAGGAGTTTTTGACCATCGCCACCACCCGGCCCGAGACCATGCTGGGCGACTCCGGCGTGGCCGTCCACCCGGAGGACGAGCGCTACGCCCACCTGGTGGGCAAGAACGCCATCCTGCCCCTGGTGGGACGGAAGCTGCCCATCGTGGCGGACGAGTACGTGGAGCTGGGCTTCGGCACCGGCGCCGTGAAGATGACCCCCTGCCACGACCCCAACGACTTTGAGGTGGGCCTGCGCCACGATCTGGAGCAGATCCAGGTCATCGACGAGGACGCGAAGATCTGCGGAGGCTACAAGTATGACGGCATGGACCGCTACGAGGCCCGCAAGGCCATCGTGGCCGATCTTACGGAGCAGGGCTATCTGGTGAAGACCGAGCCATACAGCCACAACGTGGGCTGCTGCTATCGCTGCGGCACCGTGGTGGAGCCCCTCACCAGCCCCCAGTGGTTCGTGAAGATGGCGCCCCTGGCCAGGAAGGCCATCGAGGTGGTGAAGGACGGGCGCATCAAGTTCGTGCCCGAGCGCTTCTCCAAGACCTATATGAACTGGATGGAGAACGTGCACGACTGGTGCATCTCCCGTCAGCTCTGGTGGGGCCACCAGATCCCCGCCTGGACCTGCGAGGACTGCGGCCATGTCACCGTCTCCCGCCAGGATCCCTGCGCGTGCGAGAGCTGCCGCTCCAAGCGCATCCGCCGGGAGGAGGACGTGCTGGACACCTGGTTCTCCAGCGCCCTCTGGCCCTTCTCCACCATGGGCTGGCCGGACAAGACCCCGGAGCTGGACTACTGGTACCCCACCACGGTGATGGTCACCGGCTATGACATCATCTTCTTCTGGGTGGCCCGGATGATCTTCTCCGCCATGGAGCAGCTGGACAAGGAGCCCTTCCACACCGTGTTCATCCACGGCCTGATCCGGGACAGCCTGGGCCGCAAGATGTCCAAGTCCCTCGGAAACGGCATCGACCCCCTGGAGATCGTGGAAAAGTACGGCGCCGACGCTCTGCGCTATAACCTCATCACCGGAAACTCTCCCGGCAACGACATGCGCTTCTATGTGGAGAAGTGCGAGGCCATGCGCAACTTCTGCAACAAGCTCTGGAACGCCAGCCGTTTCGTGATGATGTACCTCACCATCGACAAGAACGAGCTGCCCGAAAAGCTGGAGATCGAGGACAAGTGGATCCTCTCCAAGCTCAACGACACCGTGAAGGAAGTCAACGAGAATATGGACAGCTTTGAGCTGGGCGTGGCTGCGGGCAAGATCTATGACTTCATCTGGGACAGCTTCTGCGACTGGTATATTGAGCTGACCAAGCCCCGCCTCAACGGCGAGGACGAGGCGTCCAGGCTCTCCGCCCAGAAGGTGCTGCTCTACGTGCTCACCGAGATCCTGAAGCTGGTGCACCCCTTCATGCCCTTCATCTCCGAGGAGATCTGGCAGGCCCTGCCCCACGAGGGCGAGGCCCTGATGGTGGAGCGCTATCCCGAATTCAAGTCCGAGCTCTCCTTCCCTGAGGACGAGCAGAGCTTTGAGATGGTCATGAGCGCCATCAAGGCCGTCCGCGCCCGCCGCAGTGACATGAACGTGCCCCCCTCCCGCAAGGCCCATCTGCTGATCGCCACCGACAAGAAGGCCGCCTTCGAGGCCGGCAGGGACTATATCTGCAAACTGGCCTACGCCAGCGAGGTCACGGTGCTGGATGCCGCCCCCGAGAGCACGGCGGGCACGGTCTCCGTGGTCACCGACAACGCCCGCATGTTCATGCCCATGGCGGAGCTGGTGGATCTGGAGAAGGAGAAGGCCCGCATCGAGAAGGAGCTGCAGAACGCCCAGAAGATGCTGCAGGCCCAGATCGGCAAGCTCTCCAACCAGAACTTCGTCACCCGCGCCCCCGAGGCCGTGGTCAACGCGGAGCGGGAGAAGAAGACCAAGCTGGAGGCCCTGATCGAGAATCTGAAGCTGAGCCTGGAGAACCTGGGCAAATGAGCCCCGCTGGGGACCGGGCCCTGGCCTGGCTGAGCCGGGACGCGCTTTTGCACACGGACATGACGGAGGCGCTGCGCCGGGGTCTGGGCTTCGTGGCCGCCGCCGACGAGAAGGGCGTCCTCCTCTCCGTGGACGAGGGCTATTGCGGGATGCTGTCCTGCGCCGATGCGGAAACGGCCCTGCGCCTTCTGCAGGGGCAGGACTTCCCGCTGCTGGCCATCCACCAGGCCGGGCAGGAGCGGGCGCTCTGTGAAGCCCTGGGGATGGAGCCCTGGATGCGCTGCCGCCAGGCGGTGTATCCCGGGGATACGGCTCCGGACTTTGAGTCCGCCGACATCCGACTTTTGACGGAGGAGCATCTGGACTTTCTGCTGGCAAACTACCGGCAGGAGGACAGCGAGTATCTGGCCTGGCTGCTGGAGCGCCGCGCTCTCTTCGGCCTCTTTCGGGAGGCGAGGCTGGCGGGCTTCATCGGCAAGCACGCAGAGGGCTCCATGGGCCTGCTGGAGGTACTGCCGGAATACCGCCGGCAGGGCGTCGCCCGGACACTGGAGAGCTTTCTGATCGACCGGGAGCTCGAACAGGGGAACCTGCCCTACTGCCAGATCTTTCAGGACAACGCAGCCTCTCTTGCCCTGCAGAAGAAGCTGGGGCTGCACTTGGCCGAGGGGCTTGTGATTTGGCTGAGAAAGCCCGGAAAATGACAGCATTTGCACAAAAACCTTGATACAATAACGCCGCATCGAAAGATGCGGCGTACTTTTTTGTGATAAGGAGGCGGGACAATGACTATCCATTCCGATTATGCCGGCGGCCGCCTGACCGCCTATCTCAGCGGCGAGCTGGATCAGCACGAGGCCCGTGGCGCCATGCGCAGCCTGGACGGCTTGCTGGACGCCTATCTGCCCCGGGACCTGGTGCTGAATCTGAGTGAGCTGAAATTCATGGATTCCTCCGGCATCGCGCTGATGATCCGGCTCAGCCGCCGCATGAAGGCCACCGGCGGGCGCATGTGGATCGAAAACCCGGCCCGCCAGCCCAAGCGGGTCATCGACGCGGCGGGCATCGACCGGCTGATCCCGGTGGCGGCCGGCAGTTTATAAGGAGGTACATATGCAGGTGTCAAACGAATGTCGGCTGGAGTTTCCCAGCAAAAGCAGCAACGAGGCCTTTGCCCGGGTGGCGGCGGCCGCCTTTGCGGCCCAGCTGGATCCCACCCTGGAGGAACTGGAGGACGTGAAAACCGCTGTATCCGAGGCGGTGACCAACTGCATCGTCCACGCCTATCCGGAGAGCGTTGGCCGGATCCGTCTGAAAATGCGGATCCTGGAGGGCGGAGTCCTGGAGATCGCGGTGCAGGACTGGGGCAAGGGCATCGAGGACGTGGAGAAGGCCCGGGAGCCCCTCTTCACCACCGGCGGAGAGGAGCGGGGCGGCATGGGCTTCACCATCATGGAGAGCTTCACGGACAAGCTCCGGGTCCGCTCCCGGCCGGGCCGGGGCACCGTCGTCATCATGCAGCGGCAGATCCGCTCCCGGCAGCGGCGGCCATGAAGGAGCTCTCGCTGTCGGAGCTCCAGGCCGCCCGGCAGGGCGACCGGGAGGCGGCAGGGCGGCTGCTGGAGGAGAACAGCGGCCTCATCTGGAGCGTGGCCAGGCGCTACTTCGGCAGGGGCGTCGAGGCGGAGGACCTGTATCAGCTGGGCTGCCTGGGCTTCCTGAAGGCCATCGAGGGCTTTGACGAGGCCTTCGGCACCCGCTTTTCCACCTACGCCGTGCCCAAGATCGCCGGGGAGATCCGGCGCTTCCTGCGGGATGACGGGATGCTGAAGGTCAGCCGCAGCGTGAAGGAGCAGGCGGCGAAGATCCACCAGGCCCGGCTCGCCCTGGAGCAGCGGCTGGGGCGGGAGCCCAGCGTCTCGGAGCTGGGGGAGGCCACCGGCTATTCCGGTGAGGAGATCGCCTTTGCCCAGCTGGCCACCGGCCCGGCCGAGAGCATCCACAGCCCCTGCGGGGAGGACGGCTTCAGCCTGGAGCTGGTGCTGGGGGACTTCGAGGCGGAGGAGCGGATGCTGGAGCGGGTGAGCCTGCGCTCCCTGGTGGAGCAGCTGCCGGAGCGGGAGCGCAAGGTCATCGCCCTGCGCTATTACCACGGGCTCACCCAGCAGAGCTGCGCCAGGGTGCTGGGCGTCTCCCAGGTGCAGGTCTCCCGGCTGGAGCGCCGGGCGGTGGACGCGCTGCGGCTGAAAATGGAATAATCGTGGACTTTTTCCGGCGGATCCTGCCATTTTTTGTCGAAATCGCGTCTTGACTTTAGCCCAGGTTCCGTCTATAGTAGGAATATCTCCAAAGAAAGAGACAAGGAGAAAAAATCATGGGCTTTTTTGCGTACGAGTATTGCTATGCTCTTCCTGTTCGCGTGCGGAAGGGCTGATTTGCGGCGCAGAAAAGGGCTCATAAACATGCTGTTTCCGCACAGGTGCTTCCTGGGCGGATTTTTTATTGAGATAAGAGGATAATGCGATGATCGTTGTGTTGAAGCCGGGCGTGGCCCGGGAGAAAAAAGAGGGGCTGATCCAGTGGCTGGAGCGCCAGGGATTGCAGGTGCATGTGTCCGACGGGCAGTTCCAGACCGTGCTGGGCCTTATCGGGGACGCGTCCCATGTGGATCTGGACCTGGTGGGCAGCCTGGAGATCGTGGACAAGGTCAGCCGGGTGACGGAGCCCTTCAAGTGCTGCAACCGGAAGTTCCATCCGGAGGATCTGGTGGTCTCCGCCGGCGGGGTACCGGTGGGCGGCGGGCACTTTGCCATGATCGCCGGCCCCTGCTCTGTGGAGACGGAGGAGCAGATCGTCGGTGTGGCGAAGGCGGTGAAGGCCGCCGGCGCGGATCTGCTGCGGGGCGGCGCCTTCAAGCCCCGCACCTCGCCCTATGATTTTTCCGGGCTGAAGGCGGAGGGGCTGGAGCTGCTTCGCGTCGCCCGGGCGGAGACGGGGCTGCCCTTTGTCACCGAGCTGATGGATATCCGGGATCTGGAGCTCTTTGCCGACGTGGACGTGATCCAGGTGGGTGCCCGGAACATGCAGAACTTTGATCTGCTGCGGGAGCTGGGCCATTGCGACAAGCCCATTCTCCTGAAGCGGGGCCTGGCCAACACCCTGCGGGAGCTGCTGATGAGCGCGGAATACGTCATGTCCGGCGGCAACGAGCAGGTGATCCTCTGCGAGCGGGGCATCCGGAGCTTTGCGGACTATACCCGCAACACCCTGGACCTCTCCGCCGTGCCTATGCTGCACGAGCTGAGCCATCTGCCGGTGATCGTGGATCCCAGCCACGCCACGGGCCTGGCCCGGCTGGTGCCGCCCATGGCCCTGGCCGCCGTGGCCGCCGGGGCCGACGGGGTGATGGTAGAGGTGCACAACGATCCTCTGAACGCCCTGTGCGACGGGGCCCAGTCCCTGCGGCCGGAGGAGTATGAGAAGCTGGCCGCCAAGGTGAGAGAGATCCGAAAGGTCGTGAGGGGATGACGCTTGGTGTAGTTGGGCTGGGCCTGATCGGCGGCTCCTTTGTAAAGGCCTATCACGAGGCGGGCCACCGGGTCCTGACCTGGAACCGGAGCCCCGCCATCCTGGATTATTCCATACTCAGCGGCCAGGCGGACGGGAGGCTGGACCGGGACACGGCGAAGGACTGCGATCTGATCCTGCTGTGCGTCTTTCCGGAGGCGGCTATCGCCTGGCTCCGGGAGATGGCGCCCTGCATCGGCCCCAGGCCGCTGGTGATGGACTGCTGCGGCATCAAGCGGGCGGTCTGTGCCGTCGGCTTTCCTCTGGCGGAGGAATACGGCTTCACGTTTCTGGGCGGCCACCCCATGGCGGGCAGCCAGTTTTCCGGCTATAAACACGCCCGGGCCGATCTGTACCGGGGTGCGCCCATGGTGCTGGTGCCCCCGCGCTTTGACGATATCGAGCTGCTGAGCCGGGCCAAGGAGCTGCTGGCTCCGGCTGGCTTCGGGCGCTTTCCCGTCACCACGGCGGAGAAGCATGACAAGAGCATCGCCTTTAGCTCCCAGCTGGCCCATGTGGTGTCCAACGCTTACATCAAGAGCCCCACTGCCCTGGGCCACAAGGGCTTTTCCGCGGGCAGCTACAGGGACATGACCCGGGTGGCCTGGCTGAATCCCGCCATGTGGACGGAGCTGTTTCTGGAAAACCGGGATTATCTGCTGTGGGAGCTGGACCAGATCATCGCCAGTCTCGGCGAATACCGGGACGCGCTGGACCGGCGGGACGGAGCGGAGCTGGAGCGCCTTCTGGAGGAAGGCAGGCGGCGCAAGGAAGAGGTGGACGGATGAGCATCCGGGTGGAAATCAAGGCCTCCCGGCGCTATACGGTGACGATCGGCGAGGGTCTGCTGGACGCCGCCGGGGTTCTGCTTCGGGAGAAAAGCGCCGCAGGGACGGCGTGCGTCGTCTCCGGCGCACAGGTGGACGCCCTCTATGGAGAGAGGCTTGTCCGCGCTCTGGAGGCGGCGGGCTTTCGGGCGCTGCGCTTCGTCCACCCCTCGGGTGAGAAGCATAAAAATCTGGAGACCTATGGGAAGCTGCTGGGCTATCTGGCCGCGCAAGGCCTGAGCCGGAGCGACCTGCTGGTCTCCCTGGGCGGCGGCGTCACCGGCGACCTCACCGGCTTTGCCGCGGCCACCTATATGCGGGGCCTGGACTATGTCCAGATCCCCACAAGCCTTCTCGCCATGGTGGATTCCTCCGTGGGCGGGAAAACCGCGGTGGATCTGCCGGAGGGGAAGAACCTGGCCGGCTGCTTCTGGCAGCCCCTGACCGTCCTCTGCGACCCGGCGCTGCTGCGGACCCTGCCGGAGGAGGAACTGCGCTGCGGTGCGGCAGAGGTGGTGAAGACCGCCGTCCTGCGGGACGAGGCGCTGTTTCGGGACCTGGAGCAGGGGGGCCTGGCCGCCGCCGGCGCGGCCGATACCATCGCCCGCTGCGTCCGGATCAAGCGGGATCTGGTGGAGGAGGACGAATTCGACCGGGGCAGCCGCAAGCTTCTGAACCTGGGGCACAGCTTCGGCCACGCCCTGGAGCTCTGCAGCGGCTACGCCCTGCGCCACGGCCAGGCCGTGTCCGTGGGGATGACCATGATCTCCCGGGCCGCAGCCGAAAAGGGCGTCTGCAGCCGGGAGACCGCCGAAAGGCTCCGGGCGCTGCTGGAAAAGCTGGGCTTGCCCACAGAGACGGAGATCCCGGCCCATGCGCTTCTGGCCGCCCTGCTGCAGGACAAGAAGCGCAGCGGGGACAGCATGGACCTGGTCCTGCCGGAGGCCTTGGGCCGCTGCCGGGTAGAGCGTGTGCCGGTTTCGGCGCTGGAGGACTGGCTGCGGCTGGGAGGCGCGAAATGAAGCTTCTGATCCCAAGGGGGCCCCGTTCCGGTTCGGTTCGGATCCCGGCCTCCAAGTCCCGGGCCCACAGGCTGCTGATCTGCGCGGCCCTGTCCCGGGAGGAGACGCTGCTGCGCTGCGAGGGCTTTTCCCGGGACATCGAGGCCACGGTCCGCTGCCTGCAGGCCCTGGGTGCAGAGATCGAAGAAGAACAGGGCTTGCTTCGCGTGACGCCCATTCAGGAAGCACCGGCGGGAGAATGCCTGCTGCCCTGCGGGGAGTGCGGAGCCACCCTGCGCCTGCTGCTGCCGGTGATCGGCGCCCTGGGCGTGAGAGCCTGCTTTTCGAGAGAGGGACGGCTGCCCCGGCGGCCCCTGGCCCCGCTGGACCGGGAGCTGACAGAGCACGGCATGTACCTGGAGGAACAGGGCGCGCTGCTGTACGCCTCGGGAAAACTGCGGGCCGGGGAGTTCAGGCTTCCCGGGAACGTGTCGTCCCAGTATATCTCCGGCCTGCTGCTGGCCCTGCCCCTGCTGGAGGGGGAGAGCCGCCTGCAGGTCACGGAGCCGGTGGAGTCCGAAGCCTATATCCGCATGACGGAGGAGGTTCTGGACCTGGCCGGGCTGCGTTTTGCGAAAGAACACAAGAGCTATGTTGTCCCCGGCGGCCAGCGTCCCGGCCTCTCCGGCGCGCTCACCGTGGAGGGGGACTGGTCCAGCGCCGCCTTCTTCCTCTGCGCCGGCGCGCTGAGCGAGGAGGGAGTGCTGGTGAAGGGCCTGGATCTGGGATCGACCCAGGGCGACCGGGCGGTGCTGGAGCTGCTGCGGGGCTTCGGCGCGGAAGTCAGCGAGACGGAAGACGGCGTTCTCTGCCGCCGGGGCGAGCTCCGGGGGCAGGAGATCGACGCCGGGCCCATCCCCGACCTGATCCCGGTGCTGAGCGTGCTGGCCGCCGGAGCCCGGGGGGTTACCCGGATCCGCAACGCCGGGCGGCTCCGGCTCAAGGAGTCCGACCGGCTCAGGACCACCGCGGACCTGCTGCGGGACCTGGGCGGCAGCGCGGAGGAGCTGGAGGACGGCCTGGTGATCCGCGGCAGCGGCGCTCTGCGGGGCGGCAGGGCCAAGAGCGCCGGGGATCACCGCATCGCCATGTCCGCCGCCGTGGCCGCCTGCCTCTGCGGGGAGCCGGTCACGCTGGACGGTGCGGAATGTGTGGAGAAGTCCTATCCTCGCTTCTGGGAGGATTGGCAGGCGCTGGAGGTGAGGGAACGATGAACTGGAACGGAAAAACGCTGAAGCTGTCCGTTTTCGGCCAGTCTCACAGCGAGAGCATCGGCATGACCCTTGCCGGCCTTCCCGCCGGAGAACAGATCGACCTGGAAGCGCTGCATCGCTTTCTGGACCGGCGCGCACCCGGCAGGACCCCCTGGTCAACCGCCCGGAAGGAGCCGGACGTCCCCATGTTCACCACCGGCCTGGAAGGGGGCTGCACCACCGGCGAGACGATCACCGCCCTCATCCGCAACAGGGACCGGCGCAGCGGGGACTATACCTCCTTTGCCCGGACGCCCCGACCCGGCCACGCGGACTATCCCGCCGCGGTGAAGTACGGCCCGGCCTGGGACAATGCCGGCGGCGGCGCCTTCTCCGGCCGGATGACCGCGCCGGTCTGCATTGCCGGCGGCCTCTGCCTGCAGCTGCTGGCACGGGAGGGGATCCGGGTCATTTCCCGGATCGCCGAAATCGGCGGGATCTGCGATGTGGGGGAACTTGCAGAATCAACAGAGGGAAAACGGTTTCCGGTGGCGAATGACGATGCCGGAGATCGAATGATCGCCGCGATCATGGAGGCGAAAGCCGCAGGAGACTCTCTGGGCGGCGTCGTGGAATGCCGGGTGCTGGGCCTGCCTGTGGGCCTGGGCGGCCCGCTGTTTGACGGGTTGGAGAGCCGGATTGCCGCCCTGGTTTTCGGCATCCCTGCCGTAAAGGGCCTGGATTTCGGCGCGGGCTTCGAGGCCGCCCGTCTCCGGGGCAGCGAGAACAACGATCCCTTCGTGCTGCGCCAGGGCCGCGTGGTCACCGGGAGTAACCGCTGCGGCGGGATCCTGGGCGGCATGAGCGACGGGATGCCCCTGGTCTTTCATGTGGCCTTCAAGCCCACGCCCTCCATCGCCCTGCCCCAGCGGAGCGTGGATCTGGTGCGCATGGAGGAGACAGAGCTGCGCATCGGCGGCCGGCACGACCCCTGTGTGGTGCCCCGTGCTGTCCCGGTCGTAGAGGCCGCGGCGGCCCTCGCGGTCTGTGACGCCCTGCTGGAAGGGAGAAAGGAACGGTCCCCATGGAATTGAAGGATTACCGCGCCGCGCTGGACGCCCTGGACGGGGAGCTGACGGAGCTTCTCGCAAGGCGGATGGGGCTCTCCGGCGAGATCGGAGAATACAAAAAGGCCCGGGGCCTGCCCATTCTGGACGCCGCCCGGGAAGAGGAAAAGCTGAATACGCTGGAGAGGCTCTGTCCCGAGTCCTTACGGGGCGAGCTGCGGGTCGTCTTTCGCGCCATCCTGGAGCAAAGCCGCCATCTGCAGCAGCGCCGCTCGGGCGCCATGCGCTGCGGCCTCCTGGGCCGGAAGCTGGGCCACAGCTACTCGCCTCAGATCCACGGAAAGCTGGCGGATTACGGCTATGAGCTCTTCGAGCGGGAGCCGGAGGAGCTGGAAGACTTTGTGCGGGAAGGGGCATGGCAGGGCCTGAACGTGACCATCCCCTACAAGAAAACGGTCCTGCCCTTCTGCGGCGCCCTCTCCGACAGCGCCCGGGAGATCGGCAGCGTCAACACCCTGCTGCGCCGCGCGGACGGGAGCATCTACGGCGACAATACGGACGCCTTCGGCTTTGCCTGGCTGCTGGAGCGCAGCGGCATCGAAGCGAAGGGGAAAAAGGTCCTGGTGCTGGGCAGCGGGGGCGCTTCCGTCATGGCCTGCTGGGTGCTGCGGCAAATGGGCGCCCGGGAGGTCCTGGTCATCTCCCGCAGCGGCGAGAACAACTACGATAATCTGGATCGGCACGCCGACGCGGAGCTGATCGTGAACACCACCCCGGTGGGCATGTACCCCAATAACGGCCAGGCTCTTGTGGACCTGCGCCGCTTCCCCCGCTGCGCCGGCGTGGTGGATGTGATTTACAACCCTGCGCGCACCGCCCTGCTGCTGCAGGCGGAGGAGCTGGGGATCCCCCGGGCGGGAGGGCTCGGCATGCTGGTGGCCCAGGCCAAGCGCAGCAGCGAGATCTTCACCGGCGCGGCGATCCCGGACAGCCGCATCGAGGAGATCACCCGGGAGCTCTCCCGGGAGATGGAGAATCTGGTCCTCATCGGCATGCCCGGCTGCGGCAAGAGCAAGATCGCCGCGCTGCTGGGAGGGCGTCTCGGCCGCCCGGTGCTGGAGGCCGACGCGGAGATCGAACGAGCGGCGGGCCTGAGCATCCCCGAGATCTTTGAGAAGGAAGGGGAGGCGGGCTTCCGCGAGCGCGAGACCGCGGTGCTGCGGGAGCTGGGCAAGCGCTCCGGCTGCATCCTCTCCACCGGCGGCGGCTGCGTCACCCGGGAGGAGAACTACCCCCTGCTGCACCAGAACGGCGTGATCATCTGGAGAAAGCGCGACGTCAAGCTGTTGAGCAAAAAGGGCAGACCGATATCCCAGAGCAGGGACCTGGAGGAGCTTTACGCGGAGCGTGCGCCGCTCTACGCCCGCTTTGCGGATCTGGTGATCGAGGAGACGGAGACCGTGGAGGAAGCGGCAGAGAAGATGCTGGAGGCGCTGCAATGAAGATATTGGTTTTGAACGGACCCAACCTGAACCTGCTGGGGCTGCGGGAGCCGGAGATCTACGGCAAGCGGAGCTACGCGGACCTGGAGCGCTTTTTGAACGCCTGCGCCGGGGAGATCGGCGCGGAGCTGGAGCTTTTCCAGTCCAACCATGAGGGCGTGCTGGTGGACAGGATCCAGCAGGCCTACGGGGTCTTTGACGGCATCGTTATTAACCCCGCTGCCTATACCCACACCAGCGTGGCCCTGCTGGACGCGCTGAAGGCCGTGGGGATCCCCACGGTGGAGGTGCACCTGTCCGACCCGGACGCGCGGGAGGACTTCCGAAAGCTTTCCTATGTGCGCCCGGCCTGCCTGAAGACGGTGAAGGGCCTGGGCTTTGAGAGCTACCGGCAGGCGCTGCTGTTCCTGGCGGCATATCTGAGAGGGGAGAGAGAAGCATGATCGCGACCTTTGTCAATATGGGCACGGTGCTGGTGGGGAGCCTCCTGGGCATCCTGCTGAAAAACCGGCTGAAGGAGAATCTGCAGAACGCCCTGATGAAGGCCCTGGCCCTGTGCACGGTGGTCATCGGCGTCTCCAGCGCCATCCAGACCCAGGAGCTGCTCTGCGTCATCATCTCCATGGTGATCGGGACCCTTCTGGGGGAGCTGCTGCGCATCGACGACGGCATTGAGCACGCGGGGGACGCCATCAAGAAAAAGCTCTTTCGCGGGGGCGGCAACAGCCGCTTTACCGAGGGCTTCGTTTCCGCCTGCATCCTCTTCTGCATCGGTTCCATGACCATCGTGGGCTCTCTGGAGGCGGGCATCAACCACAATTACAGCATCATCTTTGCCAAGAGCGCCCTGGATTTCGTGTCCTCCATGGCCTTTGCGGCGGCCATGGGCTTCGGCGTGACCTGCTCGGTGTTGTTCATCCTGGTCTTCCAGGGGGGACTGACCCTGCTGGCGGGCCTGGTGGGCCCGGCCCTCAGCACCCAGGTGGTGACGGAGATGAGCGCCGTGGGCGGCACCATCCTGGTGGGCATGGCGGTGAACATGCTGGGCCTGGGAAAGGAGCGGATCAAGGTGGCCAACATGCTGCCGGCCATCTTCGTCCCCATCGCCTATTTCCCCGTCGCAGCCTGGATCACGGGCCTGTTTTCCTGAGAATGAAAAAGGGGTCGTTGCAAAATGAGAGTTTTGCAGCGGCCCTTTTTTCAGGCCTAAAGGGCGAAGGAAACCGAGAGATTGTGGAAAACCAGCCGCAAATCTCCCGGATTTTGCATGGCAAAGCCAGCCCCAGCCCATAGACTGGC
>JAFWQQ010000104.1 GCA_017545165.1 Oscillospiraceae bacterium | reverse complement strand
ATCTTTGCGGCTGGATTCGCGCCATGCTTCGTTGCTTTCCTTGCAAATATATCTCCATTATTCGCTGCGAAAAGCGCCTCGCCTGACACAAATCCATCTCGCAAATCTTTGTCTTCTTCTTATTAGGTTTTAGTATCAGGCCTTGGCCAGCAGCTGGGCCTTTTTCCGCTGGGCGTCCTGCAGGGCCACCTCCTCGGTCAGGCCCCACTCGGTCCGCAGCAGCTCGATGATGCGGTCGTAGGTCTCCGCCGCCTTGCGGAAGTCCCCCCGGATCTTATAGATGTCCGCGATGCCCATCAGCTCGTCCTGGAAGCGGGGACGCCGCTTTTCCGCGGCGAAGGAGCGCTCGTACAGATCGATGGCCTTGTCGTAGCCGCACTTGGCCGCGTAGTACTGGGCAGCCTCGAAGAGACAGGCGCTGTCCTCGGCGTGGGCCTCCACCAGCTCCTCCATGATCCGGTCGGCGGTCTTTTCGTCGAAGCGGGCCAGGGCGATGTGGGCCCGGTAGACCGGGATGAGGATGGGATTGGCGTCCTTCAGGGCGCTGAGCCGGTCCAGCACCTTCTCGGCCTCGTCGGCCCGGTGGTCGGCGATCAGATTGTCCAGCAGATAGTAGCAGGGCAGGGGGAGCGTGGGATTGGCCTCTGTCAGCTCCCGGTAGAAGTCGATGGCGGCGCTGTGGTTGGCGAGGTTCCAGTCCCACACGGCGTGGCCCGCGGCCTTCTGCAGCATCCACTGACTGTCCTTCTCTCCCGGCGCCAGGCGCACCGCGGTCTCGGCCCAGCGCTTCGTCTTCCGGGCGAAGCTGTCCATCCGGTGCCAGTACAGGAAGGCCAGCAGGTTCGTCGCCCGCTTTTTGTGCTGCTCGTCGCCCAGCTGGCTCTTCAGAAATTCCTCGTATTCCAGGAACACGTCCTGGGGCAGATCCTCCTCCAGATCCATGCGGTTTTCGATCCGGTTGAGGCGCTGCTCGGCGCTCAGATCGAAGAGCTCGTCGATGCTGACCCCGAAGACCTCCGCCAGCAGGGGCAGGGTCGTGATGTCCGGCATGGCCACGGCGTTTTCCCACTTGGACACGGACTGGGGCCCGATCCCCAGCCGGTCCGCCAGCTGCTCCTGTGTCAGCCCCGCCTTGAAGCGGAGCTGTTTGATTTTCTTTCCCAGTTCCATAATTTTTTCCTCCTTGGGTTTGTTTTTGTCTTGCAGCTTCAGTATCATGATGATCGGATGGTGCAAGGCCCGAAAGCCTTGCACCGCGCAGCTTTGCATAAACAAAGCTGCGCAGCAGAAGAGCATTGCTCTTTTGCCCGATCATCCTTGCAATGAGCATCGGGCGAATGATTCAACGATTGATTTCGCCATCCGAGGATCATTATAGGGGACTGCATCCACAAAAACAATAACGCAGCTTTCCAGTCTTCTCGCCTGCCGGGCGAGTCGGCTCAAAGTTCAACGGAGGTCCGGGGGAGCTGGATCAGGCAGGAGATCTGCCGCGCCTCGCAGGCCCGGGCCAGCTTATAGAAGGAGAGCTCGGTGTGCTCGATCAGCCCGGGCATGCCCCGGGCCGGGCGGTCCAGAGGGGAGAAGAAATTGTCCCAGTGGACGGGGTCACCAGCTTCGGACGGACCTTCTCCACCGTCTCGGCAAAGAAGCGCGCCTCGGTCTCTGCGTCCGCCCTGGCCAGGCCCGCCACCCCCAGAAACAGCACGTCCGCCCGGACGCCGTCCAGCTGGCCCTCGATATAGTTGAAGCTGGGCCGGATCAGGAAGCGCTTCCCCTGGGCCTCCACGAGGAAATCGAAGGAGCCGCCCTCCTTGTAATCCCGCAGCCGGGCGGGCTGCCGGAGAGGCGCGTCGATGGTCTGGCCCAGGTCGTTGTTCAGAGCGGTAGGCTTGGAGTGCAGGGAGGGGAGCACCGTGATCCGATAGCCGCCCACCAGGAAGCTCTCCCCACCGGAAAAGGCGTGCAGCCGCTCCTCCGGGACGCCGCCGCCCCGGGCCACGTTCAGGGTGGAGCTTGTGCCGTAAACCTCCGCTCCGAAGAGCTCGGCCAGGGTGGGCGCGTCCATCACGTGGTCGTGGTGGGAGTGGGAGACGAAGATGGCCCGCAGGCGGTCGATCCGGTGCAGGCGGATCAGCTCCTCCGCCAGGGCCTGGTCCGTCTCTCCCTTGCCGAAGAGATAGCGGGCCAGGGAAGGCCGGGTCAGGTGGGCGTCAAAGAGGATCTGGTCCCTGCCGTCGTCAAAGAGCAGGGTCGTGGCGCCGAAATAGGTAACTTTCATAGGCTGCATCTCCCGTGGATCTGTTTTTTCACAGGCATGTGTGCTCTCATGATACGATACCGCGCCGGGGAAAGCAACAGGAAATACGCTTTTGCCGGACAGAGTCTGCCGTGCAGCCCGGGCGGTCTCGGTTTTTCTGCTCCCGGCATCGACACGCATTGACACCAAGCCCAATGCTGTGTATAATCATTTTATACAAAAACGTAAGGAAAAACCGAATTCAAATCCAATGAAGGAGGAGCTCTCCCATGAAAAAACTGCGCCTGCTGCTTGCGCTGCTGCTGGCACTTGTGACGCTTGCGGGCATCATGCCCGCAGCCATGGCCGGCGAATGTCCCAGCTCACCGGACGGGTATCATTACTGGTATTCTACCTATAGCGGAGACTGGATGGATTCCTGTACCTTCGAAGGCTGGTTTTTCGACATCTGCTATTACTGCAGCGCCACCAGAAACTGGTCATACGAAACGAGATACTACCATGTCTGGGACGACTGGGTCACGGTAACGCCCGCGACCTGCAGCTCCCCCGGCCTCCGCAAGCGGGTCTGTCTGGACTGCGGCAAGGAGGAGACCGAGCACATCTATGAGGCCCACAGCTACGGGCCATGGAACATTCTGGTAGAAGCCACGGATCACTCTTCCGGAACAAGAGAGCACAGCTGCACCGTCTGCGGCTTCAGCGAGCAGAACACCTATGATCCGGAGGGCACCCTGCGCCGGGGCGATAAGGGAGACGCCGTCAAAGCGCTGCAGCGCTTGCTGATCAACCGAGGCTATCTGGGCGCCGGAGGGGCGGACGGCGACTTCGGCGAAGGGACGGAGAATGCGGTCAAGGCCTTTCAGAGCGCTGTGGGGCTGACGGCGGACGGCATAGCCTGGCCCCAGACCATCAAACGACTGGATCCCGACGCCGAGCTGCCCTCGCCCTCGGCGGAATGCTGCGTAAGCAGCGTGGCAGCAACGGATGTGGGAGAGCTCGAACATACCCTGAGCTTCTGCCAGCTCCACGCCGCCATGAACACCGGAGCCGTCACCTTGCCTGCCCAGAGCAGGAAGCTGCTTTGGACCTCCGCGCTGGATCTGGAGTATGAGACCCTGCTGGGCCAGGTGGGTTCAGAGGCTGACAAGACTGTGATCCAGCAGGAACGGGAGGCTTTCCAGGCCTGGTTCAGCGCCTATGGCGAGTATCTCACAGCGCAGTTTCCCAACGAGGCCGAGTATGTGGATACGGTGCTGACGGATCAGCTGATGCGGCACTGTGCGATCCTGTGCTGGCTGGCCCATCCGGAGGAGCCTGCGCCGGAAGTGGCGGTTTCCTTCTCTGCCGCTTCGCCCAGTGCGCCGGACTGCTGCACGCGGGAGGAGATCATCCAGGAAAACGGCGTGGTCAGCAGCATCCGTCTGTGCGGGGCCCACAACGCCATGGCCGTCGCCGCTTCCGCGATGCCGCCGGAGCAGGCGCTGATGCTCTGGCGCATGTCTGAGACCAATCTGATCGAAGGCATGACCGAGAACGCTGGCGGCAGCCTGCGCGGGATGGTCCGCAACAGCTTGATCACGACGGAACAGGACAGCTTTGCCCAGTGGCTTGACAGTCTGGAGCAGCTCATTCGTCTTCTCCGCCCGGGTGAGCCTGATACTGCCACGGTGATGGTGACCGACGCCCTCTTCCAATACATCGTGGACCGCTGCGCCATGACTTCCCACTGAGAGGGGAACTGTCCCGCAGTCGCGCAGACGGCGGGTCCCCACGAAAAAAGCAACGACAGACCGCCCTGGGCGGGCGTCGTAATACTAAAACCTAATAAGAAGAAGACAAAGATTTGCGAGATGGATTTGTGTCAGGCGAGGCGCTTTTCGCAGCGAATAATGGAGATATATTTGCAAGGAAAGCAACGAAGCATGGCGCGAATCCAGCCGCAAAGATTGT
>JAFWQQ010000051.1 GCA_017545165.1 Oscillospiraceae bacterium | reverse complement strand
GTAGATGAAGGTGGTGTTGATGCGCTCGCGGAGCTTGATGATCTCGGCGCGCATCTCGTTACGGAGCTTGGCGTCCAGGTTGGACAGAGGCTCGTCCATCAGCATGACCTTGGGGGCGCGGACGATGGCGCGGCCGATGGCGACGCGCTGGCGCTGGCCGCCGGACAGAGCCTTGGGCTTGCGGTTCAGGTACTGGGTGATGTCCAGGATCTCCGCAGCCTCGCGGACCTTCTGGTCGATGATGTCTTTGGGAGTATGGCGCAGCTTGAGGGAGAATGCCATGTTGTCGTACACGCTCATGTGAGGATACAGGGCGTAGTTCTGGAAGACCATCGCGATGTCGCGGTCCTTCGGGGCCACGTCGTTCATCAGCTTGCCGTCGATGTACAGCTCGCCGCCGGAGATCTCCTCCAGGCCGGCGACCATGCGCAGTGTGGTGGATTTGCCGCAGCCGGAAGGGCCGACCAGCACGATGAATTCCTTGTCGGCGATATCCAGGTTGAAGGCCTGGACAGCGACAACGCCCTCATCGGTGATCTGCAGGTTGACTTTCTTCTTTTCGGGTTCGTCAGCTTTTTTCTTCTTGCTCTTCTTCTGTTCGCCGCTGACGAAGGGGTACACTTTCTTGATGTTTTTCAGTTGAACCTCTGCCATATCGTTGCCTCCTTATTATTTTAGGCAGACCGTTAACGGAAACAGCCTGTCGAAGCTACGGAACCACGCCCCGATGTTTTACAAATTGTAAAACGCCATTTACTCAATGGCACACTTTATTGTGCATATTGTAGCTTTTAATTCACAGAATGTCAATGACTTCTTAAATCTTTGCCGGCAAAAACATCGATTTGGCTAATTCTTCTTTTCCGTTTTTGTTAATATCGTACAGGCTTGTTTTTCGCTGGTTTACAAAATGCACATCTTGCTTTTCCCCTATGGCCTATGGTATAGTAATAAAGGAAACGATGATTCAAGCCGCGAGAGCGATTTGCGAGGTTTTTTCGTCGCAATGAAGGTGAAAAAACGCAGGAATACTTTGTGTATTTCAAGTTTTTGAGACGAAATTGCGGCGGGAAAAGACCGGAAAGCGCCGAAGTGGCATTTAATCAGCGTTTACTAAAGAGAGAAGAACTACCGAAAGGAGCTTGACCATGGCGCTGCGACGCATCACGATGCAGGATATTGCCGACGCCTGCGGCCTGTCCCGCAACACCGTCTCCAAGGTCTTCAACAACCGCGGAGCGGTCCCGGAGGTCACGCGCCGGATGATCCTGCGGAAGGCGCAGGAACTGGGCTACGGCCGGATTCCGGAAGATACGCCGGACGCGCCGGAGGGCAGTCGGAACGTCGCCCTGCTGACGCAGCACAAGCTACTCAGTCACAATTTCGGCGCTTTCTTTATCACGAGCTTCACCGATTCGATCTGCCGCGCGGGCTATACGATGAAGATGTACGAAATCTCCCCCGAGGAGATCGCGGCGAAGAAGCTGCCGCCTCATCTTGATCTGGAAGACACGGCAGCCGTTTTGTGTATCGAGCTGTTTGACAAAGCCTATCAGGAGATGGTCAGCATGCTGGGCCTCCCCTGTGTTTTCGTGGACGGCTACGCCAACGCGAACCGGGCGATCCTGAACTGCGATTTTGTCACGATGGAAAACTTCGCGGCCGTCATCAACATGACCGACCGCATGATCGACGCCGGCGCCAGACGGATCGGCTTTGTCGGCGACAAGGAGCACTGCAACAGCTTTTCCGAGCGTTGGACAGGCTTTGTCGCAGCTATGACGGCGAAGGGACTGCCGATCGACCAGGCGTTGTGCATCCTCGATCCCGACGGGCCGGAATACGGAGACGACGAATGGGTGCTGCGGAAGCTGGAGGCCATGCCCGCGATCCCGGACGGCTTTGTCTGCGCCAACGACTTCCTGGCGATCCATCTGATGCGCGCGCTGAAAATGCGCGGCCTACGCATCCCGGAGGATGTGATGGTGACCGGCTTCGACGGCTCGCCGGAAGCTGCGATCGTCGAACCGAAGCTGACCACCGCACAGATCAACAGTACCGAGATCGGCCGCCTCGCCGCCGTAATCCTGCTGGATCGCATCCAGAATCCCGAAAAGCCCTTCCGCCGCCTGGTTGAAATCTCTCCCCTCCTCTGGGGCGGCACGACGAGGTGAGCAAAAAAGGACAATAGCCCCATCGAACGATTGCTCTTCGTCCGATGGGGCTATGTTTATCGTGTGACTCTTTTCAAATAATCCTCGATTTCTCCGTTCAGAATCATCTCTGCATATGACATCGGATCGTTATAGACAAGGTAATTCAATTCCGTCCTTTGTTTCAGGTTGTTCGCCACTTCGTACTCAACTTCGTCGCAGTCAATGGCGATCATGCTGCCGTCGGAGTATTTCAATTCCACGCAGGCGGTGTCCATGTTGAAGGCGCAGAAAAGCAGTTTTTTCTTCATCGTGAAAACCCTTTCTGTTTCGTATTGCAACAAGTCGTGAAAGCCCGAAAAAACCGTTCGTATTAGAACTCCATTAGAACTGCAGGAATCGCAAAAAGCAAAGGTAAAGAAAAAGTTCCGAAAATGTCCATTTCTGAACGATTTTCGGAACTTTTTTGTGCGCGAGGCGGGACTTGAACCCGCACGCCCGGAGTGAGCACTAGAACCTGAATCCCGGAAAATCCGTTCCAGTGCGTACCGCGACGTGTCGCCGCGTACCGCGAAAAGCCTTGATATTTCAAGCTTTTTCGGCCCTCATCCCTGCAAGCCCAACAACCGCGCCAGATGCAAAAAATCAGTAGTTTGTTAGATGTTTGTTAGATGTACGAGGCGCTCATCTGCTAGAAACCAGTTCTAGTGAACAGGCAAAAAGTAAATAATTGGTAAAAATCTTGCTCGCCTGTTCGCCGCCTGTTAGATATTTGTTGGATGGACTATTGGTGCCCGTCCACAGAAACTTTTTTCTATCGGGCGGACAACCACAAAATATCATGGAGGTTGATAAAATGCAACAGTCTTTTTTTGAGCAAATGGGCGGTACCTATACGCAGGTCTATCTTATGGTCGTCTTTGATACGTCCTCTATATGTACGATCAGCCCAGAAATGGCCTGAAATGGCTTGTTTTCTGGGCTTTTCTGCTTTCATGGGCGTCTGCATCAGACCGCTCCTCCCATGAAAATCTGGCTGGATGATGGGCTTCATGCCTTGGAGTTTTCCTACGGATTCTAATTGTGCCAGTTTTCTGTGCGTCTCCGTCGGGCCATTCTCATAGACTGCCTTCAAAAATCCTTTATAAACTCCCTTATAGTACCTGCCCGGCGCTGCCTTCAATATCGTTTCCGACATCATTTGCAACGTAGATACAATATTCATGTGCTGCATATCGGGAATCCCTGCAGTAACGGAAACACCGGCTCCTGTAACTGCAACGGTATAACTGCTCTCATTGATCCATGATTGCAGAGTTTTAAGCTGATCATCCATATGGATCACACCCATTCAAAGCTATCTTTTCCCGCTCCCAGTTCAAAGTGGTATTTCACAAGACCGGTATCCACACCGGTAAAGATACCGTTATCACAGGAGATGGATACCTTGTTATCTGTTCCACTGATAGTAAATGCCTGTTTTGCCAGAGCAGTAGGCGCTAATAGAGCCGCTTCAATGCCGTCCTTAAACCACTTTGGTGCTTCTCCATCGTATGAACTGACCTGCTCTGCCGTCTTTGTCTTATGCGGAACACCCTGCGTCTGCCCGTAGCCGACAGCAATAATACCGACCGGCTTTGCACCTTCAGATTTCTCCTGTGCCCCTTTACGGTTATAAGTACCGCCGACCCACCATGTATTCAGGCCGAGCGTCTGGGCGTAGAGCATCAGATCAGCGCCACAGTAACCGCACAGTTCATCCGCGCCATCAGGCCCAGCCATAATAAAGAAGTTGTTAACTCCTTTTGCAAGGATCAGCTTTATCACGCCGGGAACAGCACTGCCATCATTGGTCATCAGTCTGATGGACAGACCATAACGCTCATTGTTTTCTCTTACCCGCTCATTCAGTTTTTCTACGATATTCTCCGGAATCGGTTTATCCGTGTACTTGCGTACCATGTGCCGTTCCTTCATCGCCTGCTTCATATCCATCACAATGCCTCCTATGCATTGATTTCTCTGGCTCTGTTTGCCATCAGTCTTAATTGTCCGGCGAAAACCTCCACCTCGGACTCTGTCATATCCTGAGTGAGAAACCTGACCCACCTCTGCTGAAGTTCACGGATATGTGGTTCGAGTTTCTTTGATTTGTCAGTGAGATACACACGCTTGGAGCGGCGATCTTCCTCATGCGCCTCTCTTCGGATCAGCCCCTTCTTCTCCATGCCCTGTATCGTTCGTGTGGTAGCAGCCTTATCTACTGAGATCTCCATCGACATCTCTTCCTGCGTAAGTCCATCCGCTCTATATAGCTGTGAAAGATACATCAACTCTGATGCTGTAATTTCCACCTCGGACAATTCATGGCTGAAGAATAAATTCAGTTGCCTCATCAATACGGATATGTATCTCCCCGCCTGATCCATAAACATCCTCCTATTTAAAACTCGTTGACTTGTCAATTATACGTCTGAAATATTGACTTGTCAACTATTTTGGTAAAAAAAACAGCCGGGTCCATACCCGACTTCACAGGAGGGCTCGAACGAGCCCTTTTTGACCCAAAAACGAGCCCTCGCCATTATGCCGCTGCTCCCCGTATCAAAGACGTAGTGCAGTTTTCGGAGATTATCTCCTGCCCAATCTTGTGATCGAGGAGTCCGAACAACAGACTATCGGGAAATACGGCCGGATGCGGAAACGGTATCTGAAAGATCACCGACCGGTCCTGTACAGCAACCTGCTGACGGCCGGGAAGCTGTATCGGCATCTTGCCGAGATCGATGAGGCCTCTGAGGAACGCGTGGATCTTCTCACTCGCCGGATGGCAAAGCAGGAAGGCGTGACCGAATCGCTCAAGGCTGCCGATCAGATGGAATGGGTATCCGTATTACCGTGTTTGACGAAAACCGCAATGAGCTGGTGTCCTATCCGGAGGATGTCGCGCCCTACTGCGCCGTCATTCGCGGCACGCTGCAAGGTTATGAAGCCTGCATGCGCTGTGATCGTGATGCCTGTGAACGGGCGGCAAAAATGCACAGCACCCACATTTACCGCTGTCACGCCGGATTGACCGAGGCCGTGACGCCGCTGTATGTGGGTGATGTGCTGGTGGGCTATTTGCTTTTTGGTCATGTGTTTTCCTATGCCGATCATGAAGAAGGCTGGGCCGCCGTGGATTGCTGCACCGCCGACCTCCCGGTAAATCGGAGAATGCTCAAAGAGGCGATCGACGAAGCACAGCCGATCGAAGAAGCCTATGTCCGTTCCGCCGCGCAGATCCTGCACGCCGTGGCCTCCTATCTCATTCTGGAGCGCATGGCAACGCTTAAGGAAGACCTTCTCCCGGCGCAGTTGGACGCCTATCTCTCCGAGCATTTCACGGAGCGGATCAACGCCGTCAGCATCTCGGAGCATCTGGGTATCGGGAAGACCCAACTTTATGAGCTGGCGCAAAGGCTCTACGGCTGCGGGATCGCCGAGCATATCCGGGATTTGCGGATGGAAAAGGCGAAAACGCTCCTGCGCGAGCGGAAAGACCTCGCGCTCGCCGAAGTCGCCGCCCAGTGCGGCTACGGAGACTATAATTATTTCATTACGGTATTCAGCCGGGAAACGGGTTGTGCACCCGGGGCTTTTCGGAAAGAAGAACAGGATCGAAAACCTGTTTAATCTTCTCCGTTAATGTTCGTCCGGTCTCAACGGCTCTTCTCTGAGCCGATATTTACTTACCCCGCCGAGGACCTTTTTCTCGATCAGCGTCTTGCTCAGCGCGGCGGACCATTTCTGACTGAAGCTCGTGTTGCCGAAGAAGGCGTTGAGGTTCTGCTGCAGCAGAAGGACGTAATCCTGATCGTCCTCCTTGTTGGCAACGTAATACTTGTACAGCAGGATACTGACCTCAGCCGGAACCCCGTCCGGCGTCAGTTCGGTCAGGCGCCGGACGGTTTCTTCCGGCAGCTCGAAATCCTTGTTCCGCAGCGGGCCAAACTCCAGCGCGTCGGCCAGGATATCGTCGAAGCGCAGCACCCAGGCTCCTTTGGTGTTGGACGCGAAGGTAGGAATCAGCATCTGTCGGACTTTGTTCGCCCATTGGGTGCGGAAGCCGGTCTTGAGTGCCTGTACCTTATCCCATACCCCTTTGCGCACGGCATTGGGATTCGCCTCCACAAAGCGGATGATGTTCCCCACATGGCGGATCAACCAGCCATCTCCCTCCGGTGTCACCAGCTCCGGAAACTCCTCGGCATATTCTCCATAGTTCACTCTGAGCCTCGGATCAGCCTCCTGATCCGGGGCTTTTTTTGTTTTCTCTCCGGAGAGGCTGCACCAAGCCAGCAGGGCACGGCGGGCAAGGTCGATCCGGTCATACCCGTCGCTGCCGTCCCGGAACAGATAACCGCGCGCCAGGATCGTCAAGATGTGTCCGAAGCCCTCGAACTTAAAAAACATCGGAAAGGTGAAGCGACCCATGTAGCCGGTGTCGTCCTTCTGGTCCGCCCTGTAATCAGGAAACACGGTGTAGGCCGAGAATTCTTCCCACTCGTTCAACAACGCCCTCCACTCCTTTCTTTTTTTCCGGCGCGTTCCGGTCGATGGCCAGCTTCAGCGCCGCATGAGGCATGACCTCCAGAATGAACGCGCGCTTGCCCAACGCCTCCGCGCACTTCACGGCCTCATGCCAATCCAGCTGATCCAAAGTCTCACCGGACGTGTGCCGGATCGTGGGATAGATCACGTCACGGCAGTTGCGGATCAGCGCCTCCCGGTAGTCCTGGCTCTCCATGACGCCGAGCATCATGTGTTTCATCTGCTCGGTATCGTCCTTCCGAACGCCCTTGTGCTTCCGGATCTCCGTGTCCCGCATCTGCTCGTCCAGATCCATCAGAATATCGCCCAGGACGCGATAGCCGCCGCAGCGGAAATCGCAGAGGACATCCCGGCAGGACGGCAGCCTGTGACAGGTAAATACGGTGTACAGCATCAGCAGCCGATCCTTCTCCGGCGTGAACTGCCAGTTTGAGGCGCGCAGGTTTTCCAGCGTCGAGTGAACGTCATAGGACTCCATGTACGAGAACGCGTCGTACAGTTCATCGACGGAGATGTCGTTCTCCCTGTCCTGTGAAAACAGGATCCGCTGAATGTCCTTGCGGTAATTCCTGGACGGCTTGCGATGCCGGTACATCTCGCAGCGGCGCTTGGCCTCTTCGTAATCCGCAATGATCGAGCGCATGCGCTCCATCGTGTGCGGATCAAGGTGCTCCCTCCAGTCGGGGTTCTGAGCGAAGATGAAAAGCTCTTCGCTTTTTGCCGGTTTTGCTTTCGGCGGCTTCGTCTGCCTGCCCAGCTCGCGGGCATAGAGTGGGGTGCGCTCCAGATTGGCCGTGACCTCGTCCCATTCGACCCCGTCAAAGAAGGTCTTGAGCTTTTTATTCTTGGTAGGCTCATACCACTCGTGCTCTTCCGGCTCATCGGCGATCTCCTTGTAGCGGAGAAAGAGGCTTCTGACTCTGGCCTGATGTCCCAGGTATTCGGACAGATCCGGCTTGATGCCGCTCTTGGCTGAGTCGATCTCCAGTCCCGTGAGAATAGTCAGGATCTCCGTCTCTTCCCTGCACTGTTCGCGCAGCGTTTCCGGGGCGGCGTCATCGTAGGCCAGAATGCTCCGGCGCAGGGCGGCGTTGGAGATCTGTCCGATGCGGGAGGAAAAGGTGCTTTTCACAGTCTCGAAGCGGGCGCGCCAGTCGTTGGCGTCTGCGATCAGCGGCTCGGCGGACGGGATCTTCAGCAGCGGCAGATTGTTCTCATTTTCCAGCCCCTTGCCGTCATAGTTGCGGAGGATACTCTCACACAACATGGGCTCGGCGTACAGATGGACGGTATCTCCGTCATAATCCGCGCCTCCCAGCCGATCCGGGATCAGAGAACGGGAATCGACCATCGCCACATAGTAGAGATGGGACAGGAATCTCTTTCGTACCGGGCCAACTTCGGCAAGAGGCACGACCAGAGCTTCCTCATTCCGGGAGATATGCGGGTTGCGGAGGATCGTCAGAAGCGCCTGCTCCGGATAGCTCGGCTGCGGGGCGTAGATCTCCGCGCCATGCAGGAACTCCCGTTTGAGAAAGCGGTATGCTTTCTCGGAGGAAGGCCGCACAATGACCGCCAGCAGACGCATAAGATCGTCGGAGAGAAATCGCGTATCGCCGCTGACCTGCAGTTTCCCGACGCCGTACTTCTCCCGGATCTGCCTGGCCTTGTCCGCCAGCTCCTTTTGGAAGACCTGCTCCTGCAGGAAAGCGGGGTTCTTGTGCAGAAGCTCCGCGTGCAGCCGGCGCGGGTTATCGTATTCCAGCTCCGGGTTTTCCCGATCCGCGCCGAAATACGAGAGCTGCCAGCCCTGATTGGCGACGGTGTTGTAATATGCCGTCTCCGTCGCCTTCGTCAGCCAGACCTGTTCATACTCTTCCGGAGATCCGTCCCAGCCCATGGGCAGCTCGTGGGGACGGTATTCCTCCGCGGTGATGGCCGCGGTGTTCAGTAACTGGAAGTTCAGCTCGGTCAGCCCATCCCGGCCGCGCCGATCCATGTTGGAGATATACAGACGATGCCTGTACTTCCGGCAGCGATCCAAATATTCGCGCCAGCTCAGCCTGTTCTCTTTCATCCAGCCCCAGCCCTTGCACATGCTTTTCGTCAGGATCATCTGCACCCGGTCAACAGGATGTCTCACGCCTTCAATATCTTCGATCTCCGTCACGCCGAGCTTCTCAAAAAGAGCGTGGAAATCCACCTCGTGTACCACGCCCTTGATGTAGGGCATGCGGATCTGGAAGGAATGGTGGTCGTGGTCTTCGCCGCCGTAAGGATCAAGCTGATAGCCCAGCTCCGCGGAGATCAGGCCCTCGCCGTCGAACTCCAGCACCTCGATATCCGACAGCTTCTCCACGCGGGTGTAGCGGCGCATCGGTTCCTGTGATCCGTCGTCCTCGACCGTGATGATGGGGACGTTCTTCACGATGCTCCGGGGATTGTCCACCACGATGATGTGGTCGGCGTCCATGCGGAAAGAGTGCTTGTCGATCTCCTGCCCGCTGGTGAACAGGAGGCCGTTGTAGGCATAGAGCTTGGAGAGCTGGCAGTTTCCGATCTTCATCCCCAGCGTCATCCGTTCCCAAAGCGTGTCATACATATCCGCACGGATGAAGGAGAGCCGGTTGTTCCGGCTCATGCTGGCCGAACGCTCGAAAGCACGGAAGGCCACCGGGCCGCGCCAGAAGACGAACTCGATCCCCTCCGGGCGAAACAGCCACTCCGCCAGCTCCTGCAGTTCCTTCACCTGGCCTGTCGGCTTGCGGTCAAAGATGCCGGTAAAGTCCAGATAGACGAGAAAGGGCAGCAGCTTGTCTTCCTCCGGAAGAGCCGGTTCGCCGGGCACGTCCGTCAAAGGCAGAAGCTGGTGAAACATGGCGCAGTCGTCCTGCATGGTCTTCTGGATCGCAGGCTGATTCGTCTCGTCATTGACATCGAAACAGAAGCGATAGCCGTCCTCCGTCTTTCTTGCACAGTTCAGGATCGTGCGCGCGGAGATCTGATAAATGCTGTACTGCATCAATTTCATGAGCTGTCCCTCCCTTCAAGGCTGTATTTCGTAATTAAATAACTGCTCTCACTTTTTCTCCTGCGAAGGCGCAAGAGCTTACCTTCACTCTGGCAACAATCATTATCTCACAAAAGCTGTCCCAAAAAACGGACTTTGTGTTGAGTTGCTGCCCCTGCTGAGGGCAACTTTTCAGAGAAAACATATTGACAAGTTTCTATAAGTATGCTATTTTACAGATAGAAAGAGTTCAATGTGAGGTGAGAGAAGTGGAACAGGTCTATATCGATACCGCAAAAATGCTCAGGGCCATGTCCGATCCCAAGCGACTGCGCATTGTAGATATGCTCTCCTGCGGCGAGATGTGCGCCTGCAAGATCCTGGAGAAGTTTCAGATCACACAGCCAACGCTTTCCCATGATATGAAGGTTTTGGCAGAGGCGGGGATTGTTAACCAAATCAGGGATGGGAAAAACATTTATTATTCTCTTAACCATGAAGCTCTGACCGTTATGCATCAGACTCTCGGACGAATGTTTGAAGACAAGCCGGATTGTATTTGCCATCAGAGCAGCCGTAGCGATTAAGCCGACTTAACTAGATTGTCGGCTTAATTCAAAAACTATATATAGAATAAGTTAAATATTTCAATGGGAAGTGTTTTTTATGGGCAGATTCGTTCAAGATCAAATCCTCGGCATGAAGTGGCTCAATGCTCTGATCGGCAGAGGCCTGAGCGCGCTTGGCCTTAATACCGCTTCCCGCTGGGGCGGCAGCATTCAATTCTTCCTCTATGACGTGATCAAGATCACGATCCTGCTCTGTCTGCTGATTTTCATCATTTCGTATATCCAGAGCTTTTTCCCGCCGGAGCGGAGCAAAAGGATTCTTGGCCGCTTTCACGGCATCGGCGCGAACATCATCGGGGCTCTGCTCGGCACGGTAACGCCCTTCTGTTCCTGCTCGTCCATCCCGATTTTCATGGGCTTTACCAGCGCGGGGTTGCCATTAGGTGTGACCTTCTCTTTCCTGATCTCGTCACCGATGGTGGATCTCGGCAGCCTCGTACTGCTCATGAGCATCTTCGGGCTGAAGATCGCCATGGCCTATGTTGTGCTTGGACTCGTCATTGCGGTGATTGGAGGAACACTGATCGAGAAGCTGCACATGGAGAACTATGTGGAGGATTTCATCCGTAACGCCAACAGCAGCGTGGATATCGAAGCCCCCGATCTGACCGTAGCCGACCGGCTGATCTACGCAAGAGATCAGGTGGTCACCACCTTCAAAAAGGTCTTTCCGTATATCCTCATCGGGGTGGGCATTGGGTCGATCATCCACAACTGGATCCCCGAGGCCTGGGTAGAGACGATCCTCGGAAGTAATAATCCGTTTGGCGTCGTGCTCGCGACGCTTGTCGGCGTGCCGATGTACGCGGATATCTTCGGTACGATCCCCGTGGCCGAGGCACTGCTGGGAAAAGGCGCGCTGCTCGGCACGATCCTCAGCTTCATGATGGCCGTTACCACGCTGAGTCTGCCGTCTCTCATCATGCTGCGCAAGGCGGTCAAGCCCCGGCTGCTTGCGACGTTCATTGCGATTTGCATCGTCGGCATCATCCTTGTTGGATACGGCTTTAATGCCTTCCAAAATACTTTACTCTGACAGGAGGATTTGAAAATGAACATTAAGGTTTTGGGCGGCGGATGCTGCAAGTGTGAAAGTCTGCTGGAGGCCGTAAAAGAGGCCGTGGCCGAGAAAGGAATCAAGGCTGAGATCGAGTACATCACCGATATACAGAAGATCGTGGAGTACGGCATCATGAGCACGCCCGCGCTGATGATCGACAACAGAGTGGTCTCCATGGGACGTGTGCTGAAAGCGAAGGATATTTTGAAACTGCTCTAAATCCAATTCATTACTATAAACCATTCTTCATCCCAAAAAAGTCGAAATCCGGCGAAGCCATTAAAAGACTTCGCCGGATTTCGTAATTAAATAACTGCTCTCTCTTTATAAACGAGCATATGGAATTGTCAGTAATCAGTCTTCGCTTTGATCGTCAAAGGAGTAGTCGTTCAGCTCCTTGAAATCTAGGAACTCCGCAACGGTCATGTTAAAGGCGATGGCGATCTTGTGCAGCGTCATGACCCGAGGGTTCTTGGTCAGACCGCGCACGATGTTGTCGATGGTGGACTGGTTGATGCCGCTCATCGTGGCGAGCTTGTTGATGGCGATCCCGCGCTCCTTGCAGAGCTGGCGGATTCGGCGGACGTATAAATCAGAATACTCCATGGCGGCCTCCTCTTGCTACCCGTTTTTGGGTTACTTCGATGATAACAAGAGGAGCAGGCAGATTAACCCGAATACGGGTTGACTTGCATGACTTTTCGGCGCTACAATCGGTTTACCCGAATAAGGGTAAAAAATCTGAGCCGGAGGATACGCCATGGCAGACTATAGAAAAATGTACTATGTTCTATGCAAAGCGATCGACGATGTGATCGATCCGCTGGAGGGTATCCCTCTTGCCAGGCCATATGCGCAGAAACTGCAGAAGGCTCTGCTGGAAGCGGAAGAGATTTATATCACCACTACTCCCTACGCCGAGGAAACGGACGATCCCAAGATCATTCAAATCAAAACAGACGAATAACCGCGAGCGCCCCGTTGCCGACTGAAGCAGTCAGCAACGGGGCGCTTCGTGTTTTCTTCCTCTAACAAGGGAAATGCTACTGACCATGCGCAGCGCAGGAAAACCGACAGTGAACTTCGAATAACGTCAAATGGGTCCAGCGAAAGCATATGGTGGACAGCCAGTTTTCCATTCAGCTATTTCTAAGCAGAGCCCTGTATTACCAAACAATGACTGAAACCCTCAGCAGTACAGGCAAAAAATCATCATCGTCAGCACGACTTGCTATATGGTGATAACCCCCGGCTTTACATCTGGATCGTGGCTGCAAAGCACGGCTGCACAGCCCGGGTCTGCGGCCATGTCTGCGATCCAGCGGAGGCTCTTTCTCTGAAAGTCACGGGCAAAGCCGAAGCCAGGCACGATCATCTCCCGCCAGTTCCGGGGAGAAAAGGCGGCGTCTGCTGTGAGAAGGACGAATCGACCGCCGTTTCGGATCACGATTGCCGCCTGGCCCTCCGTATGCCCCGGCACGTTGACCAGCTGAACGCTCTCGTCACCGAACAGGTCGATGGCCCAATGGTTCGGGCCGAGCGGCGAGCCCCGATAAAACGGGCGCTCCATGGGGTATTGGATCCAAAGATTTTGTGGCTGCCTGGTCTTGTACACGGTGCGGCAGGACCAATAGTATTCGTATTCCGGCAGGACAATGTGCTTTGCTCTGCTCACATGCCTAAGACCGGATACATGATCGACATCAAGATGGGTCAGCAGCACATAGTCCAGGTCCTCAGGCTGAATGCCCATGCCTGCCAATTGCTCGTGGATTGCCATCCCCTTCGGGACGTAGGGGTGAAAGAAAGCGGCCATACGAGACGGAAGAACCGCGGCTGCCGCTTTGGGATCATACATGCCATCCGGGCTGATCTCCCGGCACCAGCCGGTATCCACGAGGATCAGTCCCTTCGGGTGCTCGATCAGATAGGTGAAGACAGGAAGCGTGATCCTGTTCTTATCTGCTGCAGTCAGCTGCCTGGCCGCTTCGATCAGGTCAAACCGTTTCCCAAAGGGCACAGTTGGATCGACCCGGATGCATCCGCACTGCAGCACATGAATCTTCATGGAATCATCCTTTTTCTATGAATGTGTCAGATTTCCCAAATATCCTATAATATTGTCGCTGATCTCGCCGGTCAGCGCACCGTTGTAGTTGCAGATGAAGGTGCCGGCAATGAGGATCATCATGGCCTCGGCCTCGTGCTTGCCGACCTCCGGGCCGTAGATCGCGATCAGGCATTGCTCCATCGTCTCGCGCCATTCGCGGAATTCGCCCTTGACCAGATCGGCGACCACGTCGCTGTAGTGCGCCAGTACATAGGTCTGTGTGGTGGCGTTGGGGCGCTGCTCGCCCTCCTCGCCGCGCGCGACATAGGACATAAAGGCGTTCATATAGGCGAGATTGCTCTCGTAATTTGCGCGCGGATGCATCGCAAACCAGAGCTTGCATTTCTCGGTCATATAATCCTTCGTATAGCGCAGATAGCTTACGACCAGATCGTCCCGGTTTTCGAAATAGTGCAGGAGCTTCGGATGGGACATGCCTGCCTCCTCCGCAATATCCCGCAGCGTGATCTTCGTCATGGGCTTCTTTTCGATGCAGCGCTCAAAGGCCATCAGGATCTCCATCCGGACGGCTTCTTTATCAACGATCAAAGGCATGGTAACTCACCTCGCCCTCATTGTACCACGACGAAAAAGACCGGTCAACGCAAAAGCAGAAGCCCGCGGATCAGCATTTTCAGCCCCATGGCGACAACGATCACTGCGCTGCCTTTGAGCAGATATTTGTTCCATTTCTTCGGCAGGATCGAGCCCACGGCGCCGAAGAGCAGCATCAGCGGCACGGTGCCCAGCGAGAAGGCCAGCATGCTCATCGCGCCGTAGGCCGCGCTGCCGCCCGTGATCGCGTGAAGCCACATCGCGTACAGCGGGCCGCAGGGCATCACGCCGGTGAGCAAGCCGATCACAAGCGGGCGGCCTGCAAACCGACCCCGTGTGTCGACGCTCAGGCGGCATGCGCTGTTCTGCTCCGGGAAGAGCGCGCGCAGCCCCGGCAGCAGACCCCACATGTTCAGCCCAAGCAGAGCCACGGCCAGCCCAAGCATGGTGAAAACCATGGATTTCACGCTGATGGTATAGCGGATGACCGTTCCCAACGCTCCGAAGATCGCGCCGACAAGCGTATAGGAAAGGACGCGCCCCGCATTGTAGCATGAAGAAGCCAAAGCCGGAGAACGGCTGCCCGCGCTCTGCCCCAGCAGAATGCCGCCGCACATACCGACACAGTGCGGGCTTGTGAGAAGGCCGGCCAGGAAAATGGCGACGAAACCCGAGCCCTCGCTCAAAGCCGGGGCAGACGCTTTGCCGTGCAGAAGAAGCCAGGCCAAAAGCACAGTGAGCGCAAGGCAAACACCGTCCAGCGCATAATCACGGGCGGTCCGCGCTCCCGTCTCATAGCCGCCGTCGCGAATGCGCCGCTCGATCTCTTCCAGGCTGACCAGCTCCGGGTCATAGCGAAGTGAGGCCAGACCTTTGGCATAGACAACCTTCACATCCAGCACGCCCCTGGTATGCAGAAGCAGCTCTTCTACTTCTTTGACGCAGCTCCGGCACATCATGCCGCGGATGCGGATCTCGACTTGTTCTGTTCTCATTTCTCTTCTCCGATCTTATTCAGCAGCAACGAATGCAGCAGTACACCCAGCGAGGACAGCGACATCGCGGCCGCGGCCATCGAGGGATTGACAAAGCCCATCGCGGCAAGGGGGATACAGACGGCGTTGTACAGCAGCGCCCAGGCGAAGTTCCGGCGCACCGTGCGGATCGTGGCGCGGGAGATGCGCAAGGCGAGCGGCACGCGCCGCAGATCGCTGCCGGGCAGAACGATCCCGGCGCAGTCGATGGCAATGTCCGTTCCGCTGCCCACGGCCACGGCCAGATCGGCAGCAGCCAGAGCCGGGGCGTCATTGATCCCGTCTCCCACCATGGCGACGGTTTTTCCCTCTGCCTTGAGCGCCTCTACAAAAGCTGCCTTGTCTCCCGGGAGGACGCGGGCGTGGACATGCGTGACGCCGCACTGTCCGGCAACGGCCTCCGCGGTTACCTCATTGTCTCCGGTCAGCAGCCAAACCTCGATACCGGATGCCTTGAGACGTTCCACGGTCTCACTGGCCTCGCCGCGAAGACGGTCCGAGACATAGAGCGCGCCGAGGAGTTTTCCGCCAGCCGCGACGCAGATCTCGGTCAGAACACGCGAATCGAGAGAAGGCAGCGACGCGGTATCGACGTTCTCCTGTGCCAAATATTCCCGGTTGCCGCAGAGCACGCGGCAGCCGTCCAGCTCTCCGCTTACACCGTATCCGGGCAGACTGTGAAAGCTCTTTACGACAGGCGGGAGCGCAGCAGAGCGACGTCCATGCGCATAAGCCGTGACCGCCGCGGCCAGCGGATGCTCGCTCAGCCGTTCCAGAGCGGCGGCCAGGGCGATCATCTCCTCTGCGTCTGTTTCCTCTGCGGTGAAGATCTCCGTGACCTCCGGCCGCCCGACGGTCAGCGTCCCCGTCTTGTCAAAGACGACCGTATCAACCTTGAACGCACGCTCAAGCTCGGAGCCGCCCTTGAACAGGACGCCGAGCTCGGCGGCCCGTCCCACGCCGACCATCAGGGCGGCGGGCGTTGCCAGCCCCAACGCGCAGGGACAGGCGATGACCAGCACGCCGCAGACGGTGTACACCGCTTTTCCGAGATCTCCGGGCGCGGACCAAAAGAACCAGACCGCGAATACCAGCAGCGCAATGCCGATGATGCAGGGTACGAAGACGGCGGCGATCCGGTCTGCCAGACGCTGGATCGGCGCTTTGCTGTTCTGGCTGCGCTGTACCAGCTCCACGATCTGCTGCAGGGCGGAGTCCTTGCCCAGCCTCTCTGCGGAGACGAGCACACTGCCGGAGCGGTTGAGCGTGCCGCCCGCGACCTTGCTGCCCGGCTGCTTGAACACCGGCAGACTCTCGCCGGTGAGCATGGACTCGTCCACCGAGCATTCGCCCTCCAGCACCATCCCGTCCACCGGGATGCGCTCGCCGGGGCGGACGCGGATCAGGTCGTGTTCTTCGATCTCGTCGATACTCAGCTCTTTTTCTTCTTCGCCGCGCAGCACCAGCGCCGTGCGCGGCTGAAGGCGCAGCAGCTTCCGGACGGCGCTGCGGGTCTGGGTGACCGCCATGGCCTCCAGATAGCGCCCAAAGAGAATCAGCGAGGTCAGCACGCCGTCGCTGAGGAAATACAGCTTGATCTCCTGATGCACCGTGAAGCAGACGACCGCGCTGTAGAGATAGATGACCATCGTCGAGAGCGCGATCAACAGATCCATGCCCATGGTTTTACTCCGCAATCCACGGATGGCGTTGCGGTAGAAGTACAGGCCGGGACCGAACTGCAGAGCCGTCGCGAGCACGAGCTGGACAAAGGGCGGAAGATCCCACAGCAGCGGCATGGTCAGCGCCGTTGAGAGGATCAGCGTGCGCAGAACGGAAAAACGGTGGGAAAGCTCGGCTTCCTCCTCGCCGCTTTCGACCTCACCAAGCTCAGCCCAGACACCGACTTCGCGCGCGGCGAGGATCAGGCGACGGCTGTCGGTCCCGATCGGCCAGAGCGAGACGGTCACACCGCCGTTTCCCATTTCCGCACGATACGCGCCGGGGACGGAAAGCAGAGCCTCCCGCAGCGCCTCGGCGGTCTCGTTATCCGTTGCCGCACAGCGCAACTCGATCCGATCCAAAGGCACCTCATAGCCCGCCTTTTTGATGCAGCGGGCAAGCTCGTCGATACCCATCTGCGTCTCGTCATAATGGATCGCCACCTTGCCGGAGGCATAGTTGGCCGCGGCCTCCTCCACCCCGGGGAACGCCAAAAGAGCCCGGTCGATCCGTTCCACGCAGGCGGCGCAGTCGATATGAGAGATTTGAAGTTGGATCTCTGTCATAACGATTATGAACGGACGGCAAGACCGTCTTTATGCTTTCGCTTCCTTCTTCAGTCTGCGCCAGTGCTTAAATCCGATCACTGCGCAGGGGACGCAGCATGGCACCATATGGAACAGCAGCACCCAGCTCAGCCAGTCCACGCCCTGGTAGAATTGCCCCTGATACTCCACGCCCTTCATCAGCGCAAAATAGGAGAAGTTCCACACGCCCCAGAGACCCGTGGACGAGCCGAACATATGCAGCCCGAGGAAGGACGCGGGCGTGAAGATGCCACCGATGGCCCCGACCAGCGTGGAGGACATGCGGCGCGCCTTTGCCAGAAAGATCGTGACGACGGGGAAAACGTAAACGGTCAGATTCAGCGCCCAGATAGCGAGAGGGATGTGATAGCCCCAGTTGAGGGCCTGGCGGATGTGGTCGCCGTCGTGGATCAGCACGGCGATGACCATCACGATGCCGCAGACGAACATGGTATGCGCGGTTTTTTCGTCCAGCTTCTTGTCGAGCATGGCGGCAGTTTGCTTGTTTGACATGGAAAGATCCTCCTTCTAAAATTACCTATTGGTTATTGTTGACCATTTGGTAATTTTAATATATCAACATCACCGCCCCTTGTCAATACTAATTGAGTCTTAACAAGCAATAAGGACGCTCTTGTGAGGAGAATTATATGACTACGACGCCTTATGCAGAAGAAATAGAAGATCCCAAGATCATACAACTGAAACTAGATGAGCAAGAAATTGCGCCCCGTTGCCGACTGAAGCAGTCAGCAACGGGGCGCTTTTTTGCTTTCTGGCCCATTTCTGCGCTGGATTTCGTAATTAAATAACTGGTCTCACTTTTTGTAATGGGCGTCGGTGCGCCTCGGCCGGTTATTGCTTTCGGCTTGATCGGAATATCCGGTCGGGCCGGTTTTTCGTAATCAAATAACTGCTCTCACTTTTTGGAGCGGAGAAAGGAGGTGAGCCCTATGGCAAACATTTTTGAGGCCGTCAAGGAGGCTGTGCCGGTTCCCCTGGCGGCGGAGCGCTACGGTCTGCAGGCCAATCGCACGGGGATGGTGCGCTGCCCGTTCCACGACGATCACACACCCAGCCTGAAGCTGAACGAGGACTACTTCTACTGCTTCGGCTGCGGAGCGGGCGGCGACGTGGTAAGTCTGACGGCGCGGCTCTTCGATCTGCGTCCCTATGAGGCGGCCAACAAGCTGGCGGTGGATTTCGGCGTGGACGTTCCGGCCACCGCGCCGCCGGACGGCAGCCTGAACCGCTTCCGAGCGGATCTGCTGCGCTGTCAGTATCTGCTGGACGAGTATCTGAATCTGCTGATCCGATGGCAGAACAGATACCGTCCGAGAGACGAGAGCGCCGAGCCGGATGACCGTTACGTGGAGGCCTGCCAGATGATCGAGCCCATGGACTACATGGCCTCGGTCCTGGCGGCCGGTACGCTGGAGCAGCGCATCCGCACCGTGGAGCGGCTCATGGCAGACGGCAAAATGGATCAGCTGGAGGAACGCTTGACCCGGCTGACCCAGGAAGAAATCACAAGCGAATATCAAATTATGGAGGAATCTTAATGGAAAGGTACAACTACAAAGGAAAAGAAATCATCGGGATCGACCACGGCTTCGGCAACATCAAATGCCGGCATGTGGTCTTTCGCTCGGGCGTCCGGGCCTATGACACGGAGCCGCCCATGACCGCCGACGCCATCTTCTACGGCGGCAAGTATTACGTGGTCGGAGAAGAGCACAAGGGCTTCGTCAGCGACAAGAGCCAGGATGAGGATTACTACATCCTCACCGTCGCGGCACTGGCAAAAGAGCTGGAGTTTCGAGGCATCACGGAGTGCGAGGCCGTGCTGGCGGTGGGGCTGCCCATCCAGTGGATCGGGTCGCAGAAAGAGAGCTTCCGCAGCTATCTCATGCGAAACGAACTCATCGAGTTCCGTTACCATGAGCAGGACTACCTGGTGCGGATCGACGACGTGCAGGTCTTCCCCCAGGGCTTCTCCGGGATCGTCCAGCGTCTCGGCGATTTCAAAGGGCTGAACGTGCTGGCGGACATCGGGAACGGCACGATGAACACCCTGATGCTCAAAGATGGCAAACCCATGGTCAGCCGCTGCTACACGGACAAGCTGGGCGTGGAGCAGTGCATCATCCGTATGAGCAACGAGCTGCTGGCCGTCAGCGGCCATGCCGTGCCCTACGACGTCTGCGAGGATTTCCTACGCAGAGGGAACGCCGAACTGCCGGAGAAGTATACGACAGTCATGCGCAAGGCCGCGGAGGCATACTCGGATTCGATCATCGCCAAGCTGCGTGAGTATGAATTCAACCCGGAGATCATGAAGCTCACCGTCATGGGCGGAGGAGCCTGTATCCTCAAGCACTTCTGGAATGGGAGCGACAACCGTGTCCGGTATATTGAGGACATCTGCGCCACGGCCAAGGGCTACGAGCTGCTGGCGCTGAACAATCTGAAACGCTATGAGGGGACGTAAGGACGAAAAGACGTTCCTGCTCCGCTTCGATCTCTCCCGTAAAACAGACCGGGAGATCTGGGAATGGCTGCATGGGAAGAGCGAGGAGCAATCGCTCTCCATGAACGCCTTTCTGATCGAAGGTCTGCGAAAGCTGATGGCGCAGGAGGCAAACGAAAAGCCGCTGGATGTACACACGCTGGCAGAGGAGATCTGCCGGGAGCTGCGTGCCCAGCGGCTTTTTGTGTCTCCGGAGGGCGAAAGCCCGGAATCCACAGTGGAGGCGGAGGATGAAATCCCTGCCGACATCCTGGATTTCGCCAACAGCTTTTGATGCTTGCAATTTGAAAGCATGGCCATCAAGCCGATGCTTTCATTTTGCAAGCACGGATCGGCGGCTCGGAGATGGCGGCGATCCGGCGAAGGGGTACAGGGGAAGCAGCCGCGTCCCCTGTGCCCTCGGCAGAGCCCACGACACTTTGCAGCTCTTCGGGCTGAAAGTGTCATAGTGGGTTACACACTTTGAAAAAGCTGTGGAACGTGTCCCCAGCCCCCGTAAACAACCAGGAAAGGAGGTGAAAACCTATGGGTAAAAACTATGCCGTCGCCCGCGTCGTGCAGTACACCCAAGCAGGCGTCGGCAAAGCGGAGCGCCATATCGAGCGCAAAAACCAGAACTATGAAAACATGAACGTCGATCTCTCCCAGTCTCTCCGCAACGTCCACTTCAAAAGCTGTGAGGATCCGACCTACAGCCAGCATCTTGATCGTTTGGTGGAAGAAGGGACCGTTTCCCTGCGCGGTCTGAAACAGGACGCCAAGGTTTTCGATGAGATGATCTTTGACGTGAACACCGCGTATTTCGAGGAGCACGGCGGCTATGACTACGCCATCAAGTTCTACTGGGAAGTGTACCGGTTCGCGCAGAAAGAGTATGGCCCGGAGAACATCGTCTCCGCGGCCATGCACGCCGACGAGCTCAACACAGCGGTCAGCGAGCAGCTCGGCTACCCGGTCTACCATTACCATCTGCATGTGGTCGCGTTGCCCGTCGTAGAAAAAGAGGTCCGCTACTCCAAGCGGTGTAAAAACCCGGAGCTCGTGGGCAAAGTCAAGGAGGTCGTCCATCAGATCAGCCACTCAAAAAAGTGGGCATCGCAGAAGGTCACGGACGAAGACGGGAAAACGCATCTGGTCAAGTCCTACAGTCTCCTGCAGGACCGTTTCTTCGAGCACATGCGGGACGCCGGGTTCGAGGACTTTGAGCGCGGCGAGCGCGGCAGCACCGCGCAGCATCTGTCGGTCACGGAGTATAAAGTCAAGAAAGAGACGGAACGGCTGGAGAATCTGCAGGTCACGGCTAAGGTCATGGAGGACAGCATCGACTTTCTCGATAAACAGACGGAGGAAGCCCAGCAGAAGGCCGACAAGGCGCAGGCGCGGGTGGACAAGCTCGTGCCCAAGATGGAGCAGATCGAAGACCTGGCCCGCAAATATACCAACGACGCCGACCAGGTGCTGCCCCAGCCGGATGTGCTGGAATCTGCCAAGTCCTATCGGGAGAAAAAGGCCATGCCGCTATACCGGAAAATCATCAGCGTGCTGCGCAATCTCTTCGACAAATACCTGACGCTGAAGCACGACTATGAGGATCTCCAGCGGAAGTATGACAGGGAGATCGAAAGCGGCAATCAGATGAAGAAGACGATCAAAAATCTCCACGAGGAAAAGGACAGTCAGTCTGTCATCGTCGCCAAGTTCTACGCCCTGTGCCGCGGTTTCGGGAAAGAGTATATCGAATCTCAGGCCATGGGCGTTTTGGAGCGAGAAGACCAGGAGCGACAGCAAAAGAAGCTGGCGCGCAAGCGCCATGAACGGGACGCGAGGTAACGGGTCGGTCAGTTTTGACCGGCCAGTTTTCTGCGTTCGGGACAAAAATGAAAACACAAGGAGAAATTGAAAAAGATGAACGAAGCAAATCAACTGCCAGAATGGTTCGACGGCAAGAAGGTCGAAGAGGCGGCCTTCTGCCGCGCCTTTCTGGCGGAACACCCCATGATCTGCGTCAGTAAAAGCTTCTTCACCAAAGAAGGCCGCGTCTGTGACGAAAGCGGGCTTCGGCGAGAGATCTATGACGCGATCAATCCCTACCTTACCACGGGCCTGATCAAAAAGGTGGACAGTCTTCTGGAACTGCTGCGAGTCGAAGCTTATTCCGGTGATCTGCCGGTACAGACCGACCGCATCCATGTGGCCAACGGCACGCTGTTTCTGGACGGCACATTTTCCGAAGTGAAGGAATACTGCCGAAACCGCCTGCCGGTCGCCTATGATCCGGACGCGCCGTTCCCAGTGCGCTGGCTGCAGTTTCTAAACGAGCTGCTGATCCCGGGAGACATTCCGACGCTGCAGGAGTATATGGGATACTGCCTGATCCCCACGACCAAGGCGCAGAAGATGCTGATGCTGGTCGGCAAGGGCGGCGAGGGCAAGAGCCGAATCGGTGTGGTCATGCGCGCGCTCTTTGGCAACAGCATGGTCAACGGGAATCTCACGAAGGTGGAGACCAACCGCTTTGCCCGCGCCGATCTGGAGCACACGCTGGTGATGGTCGATGACGATATGAAGCTGGAGGCCCTGCCCCAGACGAATTATATCAAGACGATCATCACCGCGGAGCTGCCCCTGGACTTGGAGAAGAAGAGCCAGCAGAGCTACCAGGGCGAGCTGTACTGCCGCTTTCTCGGTTTCGGCAACGGCTCGCTGAAAGCCCTGTACGACCGCAGCGAGGGCTTCTTCCGACGACAGATCATCCTGACCACCAAGCGAAAAGACAAGGACCGAAAAGATGATCCCTTCCTCTCGGAGAAGCTGATCTCCGAAAAGGAAGGGATTTTTCTTTGGTGTCTCGAAGGCCTGAAGCGGCTGATCGCGCAGGACTACAAGTTCACCATCAGCCCGCAGACGGAAGAGAACATGAAGGAAGCCGTTTTCGAAGGGAACCATATCATGGAGTTTCTGGCCTCGGAGGGCTATATCCGGCTGAAAGCAGATTACACGGTCACTACCAAGGATCTGTACGCCGTGTACTGCCTGTGGTGCGAGGACAACGCCATCAAGCCCTACGCCAAGAACACCATGAGCCATTATCTGAAGGAGTACGGCGACGCCTACAACATTGCGGAGACCAACAACCTTCACAACGAGCGTGGCGTGCGCGTCCGCGGCTTCGAGGGCATCGGCATCGTCATCAAGCCGGAAGCCCCGTACAGCAGAATCTACGACGAGGAGTGAAAATCATCTGTACGTACGTACAGATCTTTTCAACTCCTCTTTTTTATTTCAGATTTCAAGGAGGATCATTTATTTATGTTATTTGCGCAATACCCCGATATCCTGTCTATCAACGATTTACGCAGCGCGCTCGGCATCGGCCGCACCAAGGCCTACGAGCTGGTCAGCTCCGGCGAGCTGCGTTCCATCCGGGTCGGAAACGCGATCCGCATTCCCAAAACTTCTTTACTTGATTATGTCAAAGGGAGCGGCTATAATGTGGACAAAGCAGACGAGCGCCCGTACCTCGAAGGAGGTAGACAATGAAGGTAACGGGCAGCTTACAGGAAAAGAACGGCATCTATCAGATGATCGTTCGTGTGCCGGATATCAACGGCAATCTGAAACAAAAATCTAAATCCACAAGAATCAAGGTCAAGGGCAAAAACAAGCGGGAGACGACCGCGAACAGGCACAAGGCGGATCTCATGCTGGCGGAGTGGATGGAAACGCTCTCCCAGACGGAAAGCTACGGCGCGGACAAGGATCTGATCGAGGCGATCGAGGAATGGCTGGAGGTCAAGAAAAAGCAGCTCCGGCCGAACACCTATGAATCCTATCTCAACACTTATGAAGTCCACGTCAAGCCTTTCTTCGAGAAGAAAAAGCTGAAGCTGGGAGACGTGACGGCACGGGTGATCCTGCAGTACGTCAGGACAAAAGAGGACGCCGGGCTATCCAGGAAGAGCATCCGCAAACATCTGGTGATCCTCAACGGCGTGTTCAACGAGGGTATCGCTCTGGGAGAGCTCAACTACAATCCCTGTGCGAACATCACGGTGAAGGACAACCGCGACGATCACTTTGAGGGTACCGCCTATGATATCGCCACGGCAAAGCGGCTGCTGGAAGTAGTCAAGGGCGATCCTATCGAACCGGCGGTCTATCTGGGCCTCTTTCTCGGCCTGCGGCGCTCGGAGGTAGTCGGCCTGCGGTGGAAGGACGTGGACATGGAAAACGGCATCGTCCATATTCGCAACACCGTCGTCCGCTTCTCGAGGACTGAGGAGCAGGAGAAGACCAAGAGCAAAGCCAGCAGGCGGGATCTGTTCATGCCGACCGCGCTCAAGAGCTTTCTGCAGACGGTCTGGGACAGGCAGGAAGAGGAACGGAAGCTTGTCGGGCGCAGCTATTCCGACACCGAGCATATCTGCCAGTGGGCGGACGGGACCGTGTTCGAGCCGAACTACGTGAGCCACCGCTTCGCCAAGCTCCTGAAAAAGAACGACCTGCCACATATCCGCTTTCACGATCTGCGGCACACGGCAGGAAGCATGCTTGTCAATCAGGGGCACACGATCAAGCAGGTGCAGGAGTTCCTCGGTCACGAGAAGGCGTCCACGACGCTGGATATCTACACGCATGTGTCGATGGAGGGCAAAAAAGACACCGCCCAGGTGCTGGATCTGCTGCTGGCGGACGTAAAAAGCACTCCGCTCCCGACCAATTCGATCGGCGCGCCGCTCTCGGCCTGAAACAATCTTGTTGGATGTTTTGTTGGATGCAGCCATTAGGGCCGTTCTAGCGATTTGAGAATTGCCTCAAAAAGTTATGAAAAAGCCCTAAATCTTTCGATTTAGGGCTTTTTCTATGGTGCGCGAGGCGGGACTTGAACCCGCACGCCCGGAGTGAGCACTAGAACCTGAATCTAGCGAGTCTGCCAATTCCACCACTCGCGCATCTCTGGAACGCTTGATTATAATAGCACCGGGTCTTTCCTTTGTCAAGCTTTTTTTACAAAAAATAGCTTGCCTTTCCCGGACGCCGATGCTATACTTTTTCCCGACGACCCGGGAAGGGAGGGAGTGTTCAGATGGATATCGCCACAATCAAAAAACAGGCCAAGGCGGTGATCGCCGCCCGGCGCAAACCGATTTTGATTGCCGGCGCGCTGTTCGTGGCGCTTTCGCTGCTGCTGTTCTATCTGAGCGCCCGGCTCCTGCTCCCGCCGACGGCGCAGCTGCAGGAGCTCTCCCAGCGGATGGCCGAGCGGATTCTCGCCGGGGACAGCTCCGGCGCCATGAAAATCTATGACTCCATCCAGCCCTCCACGATGGAAAGCCTCGTTTCACGGCTGCTCGGTTATCTGCAGGCAGTCGTGGGCTTTGGTTTCCTGCTGCTGCTGTTTCGCGCCATGCGCGGGGACGAGGTCTACCCCTCCATGCTGATGGACGGCTTCGGCCGCTTCTTCAAGGTCCTGCTATTGGAGATCCTGCTGGGCCTGATCCTCTCCCTCTGTTTCTGGGCCCTGATCGTGCCGGGCTTCATCGCCACATACAGCTACGGTATGGCCCGCTATCTGCTGATTGCAAACCCGGAAAGCGGCGTGCTCGACTGTCTGCGGGGAAGCCGACTGCGGATGCGGGGCTATCGGATGGACCTGTTCCGGCTGGATCTGAGCTTTCTGGGCTGGGCGCTGCTGCTTCTGGTGCCCATCGTTAACATCGCGGCGGCGGTGTGGATCCTCCCCTATTGGAAATGCTCCCGCCTTCTGTTCTGCGAGGCCGTCTGTGCCTCTCAGCCCGCGCCTCCCCGCCCGGAAAGCGGCGAGGATCGCTTCTTATGAAAAAACGCGCCCCGGAGTCTTCTGACTCCGGGGTTTTGTCTAATAGATGGAAAACAGCTTTGGTTTCAGCTTGTATTTCACGCCTGAAACCAGCCCCATGGCGGCAAACATGGTCACCATGGAGGAGCCTCCGTAGCTGAAGAAGGGCAGGGTGATGCCGATAACAGGGGTGATGCCCAGGCACATGCCCACGTTGATGATGGTCTGGAAGGTCATGGCCGAGGCCACGCCGATGCACAGCAGCATATCGAAGGTGCGGCCGGCCTTCAGCCCGATGCGCACGCAGCGGACGATCAGAATGGTCAGCAGAATCAGCACGAGGATGCAGCCGATCATGCCCAGCTCCTCGCCGATGCAGGAGAAGATAAAGTCCGTATGTTTTCCGGTGAAGGCGGTATAGCGGTGCTCCGCGTCCACGCCGGTCATCCTTCCGGAGGCCAGGGTGATCTTGCTCTGGTAGGTCTGCCAGTTGATCTTGTCGTTATTGGGGTCGATGCTGGGGTCATAGGGGGCCAGGATGCGGTCCTTCTGATACTGCTTCAGGAAATACTCCCACAGCAGCGGCACCATGGCGGAGATGGCCGCGCCGCCCAGCGCAAACCAGTAGAGCCGCACCCCCAGCGCAAAGAACATGGTCAGGAAGATGCAAAGGATGATCGACGCGCTTCCCAGGTCCGAGGAGACCACCACGATGGCGCCGAAGACCAGAACGAAGTAGCCAGCCATCAGCACCACGGATTTGAAGGAATTGATATCCTCATACTCCTTCAAAAATGTCATTTGCTTGGCCGCCACGACGATATACAAGACCTTGATGATCTCCGAGGGCTGGATACCGATGCCGGCGAAGCGGATCCAGGCGTAGTTGCCGGTGCCGTCGTCCTGACCGAAGATACGCAGCAGGATCAGCAGCAGGATCTGGATGCCGATCAGGAATTTCCACTGGCCTGCCAGCAGGTCCGCATCGATGACCGTGAGGATGACGAAGGCGCCGATGCCCAGGAAGATCGAGAAGACCTGCACGATGATCTGCTTGTTGGTGTTCATGTCCCAGCCGGCCGCCACCATGTTGGAGGAGGCGCGCTTGATCATGATAGCGCCGAAGATGGAGCAGATCACGCACACGATCAGCAGGAACATGTCCGCCCGCTCGGTGAACTGTTTGATATAGGGCCGTATTTTCTTTATCTGAACCACTCCCCTTCCGGGAACCTGATGAACTGTCCTTGGCATTCGCCGAAGCAAAAGGTATTTTATCACAGTTTTGCTCTTTACGCAACGCCCTGTTCGGTGGTATACTGTGGAAAGAATATAACATTTGTGTAAACAATGGCGGAAGAAAGCATATGCAGACATTTTTATCCAACAATGAACAGGAGACGGAGGAGATCGGCGCCCGCTTTGCCGAAGGACTCCCCGGGGGCACGGTTGTGGCCATGTACGGGGATCTGGGCGCGGGGAAAACGGCCTTTGTCCGCGGCATGGCCCGGGGCATGGGCCTGAACTGCCGGGTCTCCAGCCCCACCTTCACCATCGTCAACGAATACCTGGGAGACCGGGAGCTGATCCACTTCGACATGTACCGCCTCTCCGGGGCGGACGAGCTCTTTGAGATCGGCTGGGAGGACTATCTGGCACGGGGCGCGGTCTGCGCCGTGGAGTGGAGCGAAAAGGTGGAGGACGCCTTCTACGGGGACGAGATCCGGGTCACCATTGAGAAGCTGGGCGACACCACGCGGAGAATCACCATTGAGGAGGCCGGCGCATGATCACCCTTGCCTTTGAATCCTCGGCCAAGGCCGCCTCGGTGGCCCTGGTGCAGGATGGGAGCCTGGTCTCCCAGTACAGCCAGTGCAGCGGCCTGACCCACAGCCGGACCCTGCTCCCCATGGCGGAGGATCTGCTGAAAAACGCGGAGACGACCCTGCAGGATGTGGATCTCTTCGCCGTGGCCCACGGCCCCGGCTCCTTTACCGGCATCCGCATCGGCGTTTCCACGGTGAAGGGCCTGGCCTGGGCCTGCGACAAGCCATGTGTGGGCGTCTCCACGCTGGAGAGCATGGCCTGGCACGGGCTGGCCGCCGGCGGGCTCGTCTGCCCGGTGATGGACGCCCGGCGCAGCCAGGTCTACAACGCCCTTTTCGAGATCCGGGACGGGAAGCCCGTCCGTTTGACGGAGGATCGCCCCCTGTCCCTGGAGGAGCTGGCGGCGGAGCTCCGGCGGCGGGACGCGGCACCCTTCCTGGTGGGCGACGGGGCGGCCCTCACCGCCCGCTTTCTGGAGAAGGCCGGTATCCCCTATCGCATGGCGCCGGAAAACCTGCTGTGGCAGAGCGCCTGGGGCGTGGCCATGGCCGCCCGGGACAAGACGCCCGGCGATTCCCAGAGCCTGCTGCCCGTGTATCTGCGCCTGAGCCAGGCCGAGCGGGAACGGCAGGAGAGAATGAAGAATGAATAATGAATAATTGTGGTATCGCCTTCGGCGATGATGTATTATCCGTGCCGCAAAGCGGCACACTGCACACGAAGCACTTGTATATCCTTGAATTTCACATAAAGGAGAAATTGACATGAGCAAAGTATGCGTATTCGACCATCCCCTGATCCAGCACAAGCTGTCCATCCTGCGGGACAAGAACACCAGCGTCAAGGAATTCCGGGAGCTGATCTCCGAGATCGCCATGCTGATGTGCTTCGAGGCCACCCGTGACCTGCCCCTGGAGGAAATCGACGTGGAGACTCCCGTGGCCTTGGCCAAGTGCCGCCGCATCGCGGGCAAGAAGCTGGCGGTGGTGCCTATCCTCCGGGCCGGTCTTGGCATGGTGGACGGCATGGTCAGCATGATGCCCAACGTGAAGGTCGGTCATATCGGCCTCTTCCGGGACCCCGAGACTCTGGATCCCGTGAAGTACTATTTCAAGATGCCCCCCGACATCGAGGAGCGGGACGTGATCGTGGTGGACCCGATGCTGGCCACCGGCGGCTCCGCCTCCGCCGCCATCACCTTCCTGAAGGAAGTGGGCGTGAAGCACATCAAGCTCATGAGCATCATCGGCGCCCCGGAGGGGGTGGCCCGGATGCAGGCCGATCACCCGGACGTGGACATCTTTGTGGCCGCGCTGGACGATCATCTCAACGACCACGGCTACATCGTCCCCGGCCTGGGCGACGCCGGCGACCGTATCTTCGGCACCAAATAATACTAAAACCTAATAAGAAGAAGACAAAGATTTGCGAGATGGATTTGTGTCAGGCGAGGCGCTTTTCGCAGCGAATAATGGAGATATATTTGCAAGGAAAGCAACGAAGCATGGCGCG
>JAFWQQ010000103.1 GCA_017545165.1 Oscillospiraceae bacterium | reverse complement strand
TCGGCGAATTCGCAGATTGTACGAATTCGCCGAATATTTCTTTGCTATACGAGCTCTGGTCCGCCGGGAGGGCACAAGGCCCTCCCCTACGATACAACCAGGGTTTTCGCACTTGTTTCGCATTTTGCAACGCGCCCTTTCTTTGCTTTTGCGTCTTGCTTCCGCTCAAAACGCCTATCACTCGGCCCAGAAGACCCGGCCGTCCTTCCGGGGAGCGGGCTGGGGCAGCGTGTCGGCGGCGTAGCCCACCACGCAGTGGCCCACGCCCTCGTACTCGCCCTCGACGCCCAGGGAGCGGAGGATCTCCCTGCCCTCCTCGGTTTCGAACTCCTCCCTGGCCCGGTTGATCCAGCAGCTGCCCAGGCCCAGGGCGTGGGCTGCCAGCATCATGTTGCCCATGGAGAGGCTGCCGTCGGCCACGGTGAAGGGGGTGTTCTTCTTCGCCAGCACCAGCAGCACCGCCGGCGCGCCGTAGAAGGGGTCGAAGCCCTCGGCCCAGCCGCCCACCTTCCGGTTCATCTCCATCAGCCTGTCCCGCAGGGCCTTGTCGGTGACGGCGACGATGATGGAGCTCTGGCCGCCCTTGCCGCTGGCGGCGTAGAGCCCGGCCTGGATGATCTGCTCCAGGTCTTCTTTTTTCGGCATCTCGTCGGTGTACTTTCGCACGCTCCGGCGGGTCAGGATCACGTTCATGGTCTCGTTCATGGAAAAACCTCCTTTATTGTTCCTGTTCTCAGTATAGCCGCTCCCGTCCGGCGGCGCAGGTGCTCTTTTGCATCAGTCGCCGGGCCGGTTCCGCTGCCAGAGGAGCCAGAGCCCGTGAAACAGCAGCTCCTCGTCCAGCCGGATCTCCCTCCGGCAATAGGGGACGATGTGCCGGGCGATGCCGCCGGTGGCGACGCATCGGCAGGGCGAGCCCAGCTCCTCCTCCATCCGCTCGATGAGCCCGTCCAGGGCGGCGGCGCTGCCGTAGATGGCGCCGGAGAGCAGGCAGTCCTCCGTGTTGGCGCCCAGCACCCGCTCCGGCGCCCGGTCCAGAGAGAGACCCGGCAGCAGGCTGGTGCCGGCGGTGAGGGCGCGGAAGCTCAGCTTCACCCCCGGCAGGATGGCCCCGCCGCGGAACCGGCCCTCCCCGTCCACCGCCGTCACGGTGGTGGCGGTGCCCAGGTCCAGCACGATGCAGGGCACGCCGCAGCGCTCCTTTGCGGCCACGGCCCCCGCCAGCAGGTCCGCCCCCAGGCTCTCCGGCTCATCGATGCAGATGGGCATGTCCGTCTCCAGCTCCGGTCCGATCACCAGGCAGGGCTTTCCCAAAAGCGCCTCCGCCGCCTCCCGCAGCACGCCGGTCACCGGCGGCACCACCGAGGAGACGACTGCTCCCCGGAAATCCGCCGGCGACAGGCCCCAGGTCTTCAGACCCTGCCGCAGCTCCGCCAGCGTCTCCTCCCGGGTCCGGCCCGGGCGGGTGGGGAGCCGGAAGCTCTTCCGCAGCCGGTCCTCCTCCATGCATCCGCACACGATCTGGGTATTGCCCGCATCCATAGCCAATAGCATAAGCGCACCCCCGCTTTCTTCTTTCATCCTATTGTAGCCCCGTTGGCGTGCCCTTGTCAACGGCCCTGCTCGCGCAAAAACATTCCCGGTCTTCAGCCAGGTGTTCATAAGACAGCTTTGAAAGAAAACCTGATTTGGGCCTTTAGTTGAAAGCTTGGGACAAAAAATCGGATGAGAATACATGACTGTGTGCATTCTCATCCGGTTTTTCTGCGTTAAATTATCGAGCAGATCGGTCAGATCATGGTCCGCCGCAGGAAGATCGAGCGGTTCATCGAGAGCGTGAAGGACCTGCCGGGCGTCCTCACAAGCTGCGCATCCATTCGCTTCCCTCATACGTTCGGAAAGCTCAGTCGCTCCGCTGCTCGTCCTTCTCCCATCAAAACGTATTATGATGAGAACCCTGAGACCGAGTTTGATGAGAGCCTGTGGGCCGGGCTGGTGGACAGCATGACCGTGCACAGCAAGGACCGGATCGTGTTCCGGCTGACGTGTGGGGTGGAGATTGAGGCATAAAACCGTTGCGAGAGAAGCGTCTCACCCCTGTAGTGAGGCGCTTTTCTCATCTGGAGCATAACAAAGTATCTTTCGCAAGCAGAAGATTTATGGTATATTACACCTCGACAACTCGGGATTTGTTGAACCAGACAATGATGTCTAATCGATGGGATGCGGCATTTTCTCGCTTTGTGTCGTGTCCAAATGATTAGACTGGCGTTAAACTGACTGCGAAAGGAGGGAAAATCCGGGTGGATCAGATTAAGATCGGTGCGTTCCTGAAAGCACTCAGGAAGGAAAAGAATTTGACACAGGAGCAAGCAGCGGAACAGTTAGGAGTTTCCAATCGGACGGTGTCCCGTTGGGAGACAGGAACGAATATGCCCGACATCAGTCTGCTGCTGGTAATTGCCGAACTATACGGCGTCAGTATTCCGGAATTGATCGAAGGAGAAAGGAAAAGCGAGAAAATGAATGAAGAAGCAAAAGAAGTCGCCATTAGAATGTCTGATTATGCAGAAACGGAAAAAACAACGATTCTGAAAAACATCACGACGGAAAGCCTGCTGGGTGTCTGTGCGCTGGTTATGCTGATGAGCCTCGAACTATTGGGTATCCGTTCTTTCAACCAACTGACCGAAGTCGTTTTTCTTTACTGCCAGGTGTTTGTATATGTCTCGGTGGTGATGGTTTTCTTTCATGCTTCAGGTTTGCTGTATAAATTCAAGCGTGGAGACAGAGAAAGCAGTCTGCCGAAGCCATTTCTGTTCCTGATCGCTTTGGCCGCTGCCGCTGCAGTTGCATTTGGAATCTGGTTTCTGGTTTCATTGTTAGGCGGATAAACCCCGGGAGGTAAGTGTTTATGTTTAAGTTCTGCGTAGACTGCGGGGAAAAATGTGATCTATCGGAAAAGAAATGCCCTGTATGCGGGGGAAACCTGAAAAGGCAATTCACGGAAGAGGAATTAAAGGACATTCAAGAGCAGAACGACGAGATGGCTGTAATCAACACCTTGCTGATGTAGATTCGGTTTAGCGGGATGTGAAAAAGATATGAGAGCAAAGAAAAAGAGGGTCTTACTGTTTATCACCATATTGCTTATACTCGCAGCGCTTGTTGGGGCTATGTTTCAGTTTACCCAGTTCGGCTATCTGACGACTGTTCCGTACCGATCTGCATTTACGGAAATCGCTTCTCACGTTTACATCAACAGAGATTATGCAGGAGATCGGCAAGAGCTTCTTGAGATGATCGAACAGGCCAAGGATCGTGTCAGGGCGTTTTTCGGTGAACTACACTTTCAGGATGAGACGATCCTCATCATCTGTGATGACGAAAAGCTGACCCGGAAACTCGGGGAAGATCACGGCACTGTTATCGTTTCTTTCCCTGCTGAGGCGCATTACATCTGTATATCTGAAGAGTATCTCGAACTCGACATTCTGGCACATGAGATCACCCATGCGGAACTGCGCTCGCGTCTTTCAGCCAAAGCACAAAAAGCGATTCCGACGTGGTTCGATGAAGGGCTTGCTTTACAGAATGACTACCGGGAGCGCTATAGTGAAGCGCAATGGATCGCGCAGACCGACAACGGAAAAAACACGGTTGCTCTTGAGGAAATGGACACCCCGGCAGAGTTCTATGCGGGGGAAGCGGAGGACAGGCGTTTCCGTTATCTGAATGCGAAGCATGAACTCGATGTATGGATGACAGTACACGGACAGCACGGTTTATTGGAGTTGTTTGATAAGCTAAATGGCGGAGCGGATTTCACCACTGCGTATGACAGTTAGATTCCAGTTTATCAATCTGAATACTTTGGGACCGCTGCAAAATTCTCATTTTGCAACGGTCCCATGTTTTTGCGTTTCAGTTTTTGATAACGTGATGGGAGCTGGGGCTGGAGAGGTTCAGCGCCCGGAAGGTGTAGCCGTTCTGCTGACCCCAGATGATGATCTGCTCCACGGCCTGGACGCTGTAGTCCTTCGTGTCGTGCATCAGCACCAAGGAGACATGTCTCTCCGCGCAGCCGGCGGTGACATTGGTCACCACGCCGGTGCTGGTCTTGGTGCCGCCGGCGTCGTCGCTGTCCACATTCCAGTCATAATACTGATAGCCCAGATCGCCGGTCAGCGCGATCAGCCTGGTCATGATGCCGGGGTTGAATTGGCTGACCGTGTTGGAGCTGCCCCCGGCGAAGCGGAAGAGCCGGGTATACTCGCCGGTCTGGCTGTGGATGATCTCCTCCATCGCATAGAAATCCTCCATATAGGCCTCTTCGCTCGCATAGATCTTGTAGAAATCGTGGCTGGTCGTATGGACGCCGATGGTGTGGCCCTCCCGGTAGGCGCGTCCGATCAGATCCTCGTATTCCGGATGCTCGGCAGTGACGAAGAAGGTGGCCTTGACGCCATAGATCGCCAGCAGGTCCAGCAGTTGCTTGGTATAGGGGCCGGGCCCGTCGTCAAAGGTCAGGTAAATGGTCTTTTCCCCGGGCAGCACGGCATCCGGGATCTCCACTGCCTTCACCTCCACGGTCCGGGTGACGCTGAGGGTCTCGATGCCGTTGGTGAGGCTGTAGACGAGCTCATAGGCGCCGGGGCGGTAGGGGATCACCTCGCCCTCCACGGTCACCAGCGGGGAGATATCCCGTCCCTTGCCGTCCCGGGCGGTAAAGCCCGGATCCTCAAATGTCAAGCTGGCGTCAACGCTCATATACGTGTCGCCCAGCAGCGTGAGCTCCGGCTGCTTCACGGCGGTCAGCTCCCGCTCCGCCACCGTCTCGTTTCCGGCGCTGTCGCTGACCCGGTACTCGATCCGATCCTCCAGCACCTCCACCTGCACGTAGTCCGTCAGGTTGCCGTCGCAGTCGTCCCAGGCCAGATAGCCCTCCTCCTGATAGCCGCCGGTGAACCAGCTGGGCTCGTAACCCTCCTGGTGCTGCAGGGTGATGACGGGCGGGGTGATGTCCTCCACATGGACGATGCGCTTGGCCGTGTAGGTGTCGAAGAGGAATCTGGCGGAGTACTCCAGCTCATAGGTCCCCTTGACTCTGGTGTTCACGTAGCCGGAGGTCTCCACCGGCAGCACCAGGCTGCCGGGCCCCAGGATGCGGCCCACGGTGACGGCGCTGCGTCCCGGGTCCACATAGTCCACCCCAAAGGGTACCGTGATCTCCTGTCCGCCCACCAGGCGAAACTGCACGTGTCTGCCGTCCAGGGTCAGCAGGATCGCCCCCGAGATCAGGATCATCAGGAAAAACAGCAGCAGCGTGATCTTCCAGCTTCTGCCGGTTTTTTTCTTTTTTTCTTTCTTCTTTCGCGCCATGGCCGTTCCTCATTTTCCGCGAGAACTAGTTATGTAACCCTATTATACACCTTTCGACAGCAGATGGAAGGGGCAAAATTATGAATTTTCCCTAAGAACGGCGCCTTCCGCAGGCGAAATCGCAGATTTTGCCCGGGTTTTTTTCATCATTTCTTGCGGAGAGTGGGAAACTATGCTATAGTAATTGTTTGGGACCGGACCGCGCAAGCCTTGCGGGACGGGAAATACATCTCTGCGGCAGCCAGCCGCAGGAAAGGACGAGAATATGACAAACACCGAAAAAACCATGGACAAGATCATTGCCCTGTGCAAGAACCGCGGCTTCATCTTCGCCGGCAGCGAAATCTACGGCGGCCTTGCCAACACCTGGGACTACGGCCCTCTGGGCGCCCGTCTCAAGAACAACGTGAAGGACGCCTGGCGCAAGCGCTTCATCCAGGAGCGCCGCAACAGCTACGAGGTGGACGCGGACATTCTGATGAATCCCCGGGTCTGGGAGGCCAGCGGCCACGTGGCCAGCTTCGCCGATCCCCTGCTGGACTGCAAGGAGTGCAAAATGCGCTTCCGGGCGGACAATCTGATCGACGACTTCGACCCCGACGCCCATGCCGACGGCATGAGCAAGGAGGAGATGTTCCAGTATATCAAGGACCACCACATCCCCTGCCCCAACTGCGGCAAGCACAACTTCACCGATATCCGGGAGTTCAACCTGATGTTCCAGACCTTCCGGGGCGTCACCAACGACGCGAAGAGCATCATCTACCTGCGGCCGGAGAACGCCCAGGGCGAGTATGTGAACTACCCCAACGTGCTGCGGGCCATGCGCACGAAGCTCCCCTTCTCCATCGGCCAGATCGGCAAGGCCTTCCGCAATGAGATCACCCCGGGCAACTTCACCTTCCGCACCATCGAGTTTGAGCAGATGGAGTTCCAGACCTTCTGCAAGCCCGGCGAGGACCTGGATTTCTACGCCTACTTCAAGGAATTCGGCAAGAAGTTCTTCATGGACCTGGGCCTGCCGGAGGAAAACCTCCGCTTCCACGACCATGAGAAGCTGGCCCACTACGCCAAGGCCGCCTGCGACATCGAGTTCCTCTTCCCCTCCATCGGCTGGGGCGAGATCAACGGCACCCACGACCGCACCGACTTTGACCTGGGCCGCCACCAGGAGTACAGCGGCCAGAAGCTGGAGTATATCGATCCCTTCACCGCCGAGCGCTATGTGCCCTACATCGTGGAGAGCACCTACGGTCTGGACCGCACCGTGCTGGCCCTTCTCTGCCAGGCCTATGACGAGGAAGTCGTGGACGCGGAGAAGAACGACGTGCGCGTGGTGCTGCGCCTGAACCCGGCCATGGCCCCCATCAAGGCCGCCGTGCTGCCCCTCTCCAAGAAGCTGGGCGAAAAGGCCCTGGAGATCCGGGACGAGCTGGCAAAGTCCTTCATGGTGGAGTATGACGAGACCGGCTCCATCGGCAAGCGCTACCGCCGGGCCGACGAGATCGGCACTCCCTTCTGCGTGACCTACGACTTCGACTCCGAGACCGACGGCTGCGTCACCGTCCGGGAGCGGGACAGCATGGAGCAGGTCCGCATCCCCATCAGCAAGGTCAGGGATTATATCGCCTCCAGAGTGCAGTTTTAATTCAGAATTCGGAGTTCGGAATTCTGAATTAAGAGGAGGGTTTTGAATCATGAAAGACGGTTTTGTAAAAGTCGCTGCGGCGTCTCCGGTCATCAAGGTCGCCGACTGCGACTATAACGCGGAGCAGATCATCGCCTGCCTCCGCGAGGCCGACAGGCAGGGCGTCAAGGTCCTGGTCTTCCCGGAGCTGACCCTCACCGGCGTGAGCTGCCGGGATCTGTTCCGGCACCGGGTGATCCTGGACGGGGCGGAGAAGGCCCTGATCCAAGTGGTGGAGGCCTCCGCCGGCACGGACGTGCTGGCCTTCGTGGGCCTGCCCCTGGCCGTGGGCGCCCGGGTCTGCAGCGTTGCCGCCGCGATCTGGGACGGGGAGCTGATCGCCTTTGTGCCCCGCCGGACTGCGGACTGCTCTTTCAACGGCGGCGACGGGGACTATCATGAGATCGAGCTGGAGAGCTTCGGCACCGTGCCCCTCTGCGGCGACGCGCTGTTCTGCTGCGACGCGCTGCCCGAGCTGAGCGTGGCCGTGGAACTGGGCGAGGACATTCAGAGCATCTGGACGGAGTCCGCCCGCCACGCCCGTGCCGGCGCGCAGCTGATCTGCCAGATGGCCTCCTTCCCCGGCACCGTGAGCAGCACCGCGGAGGCGGAGCTGGCCGCCCGGGCGAGCTCCCGCCGCCTGAACGCGGCGCTGGTGCTGGCCGCCCCCGGCAAGGGGGAGAGCACGACCGACTGGGTCTACACCGGATTGTGCCTGGTCTCCGAGAACGGCGAGCTCCTGGCCGAAGACGAGCAGACCGCCGAGGCCCGGATGAGCCTTGCCGTCACGGAGATCGACGTGCAGCTGCTGACAAACCTGCGGCGGGACAGCGGCGAGTTCGACCTGGTCGACGAGGACTACACCAGCTTCGCCTGGGGCGAGGATCCCGTGGAAACGACCCTCACCCGGCATTACAACAAGCACCCCCACCTGCCGGAGGATCCCAAAGATCTGCCGGCCTACTGCCAGCGGATGCTCGACCTGCAGGTCTCGGGCCTGGTCAAGCGCATGGAGTACGCCGGCCTTACCCACTGCGTGGTGGGCATCTCCGGCGGCGTGGACTCCACCCTGGCGGTGATGATCTCCGCCCTGGCGGTGAGGCGCATGGGCCTGCCCTCCACCAACGTCATCGCCATCACCATGCCCTGCTTCGGCACCTCCAGCCGCACCAAGTCCAACGCCATCGTGGTGGCGGAGCAGTGGGGCTGCGAGGTCCGGGTCATCGACATCGGCAAAAGCGTCTACCAGCACTTTGACGACATCGGCCACGCCCACGACGACTATTCCATCGCCTTCGAGAACGCCCAGGCCCGGGAGCGCACCCAGGTCCTCATGGACGTCGCCAACAAGGTCAACGGCCTGGACGTGGGCACCGAGGATCTCAGCGAGTATATTGACGGCTGGTGCACCTACAACGGGGACCACACCAGCATGTACGACGTGAATCTGGGCCTGACCAAGACCCAGGTCCGCGCCGCGGTGAGCCACATCGCCGCCACCACCGAGGACCGGGTGCTGAAGGCCGCCCTCTACGACGTGCTGGACTGCCCCGTGACGCCGGAGCTGCTGCCCATCCACGACGATCTGATCGAGCAGAAGAGCGAGGACGCGGTGGGCTCCTACGCGCTGCAGGACTTCTTCACCTACCACATCCTGCAGGACGGCTTTGCTCCCTCCAAGGTCTTCCGTCTGGCCAAGGCCGCCTATGGGGACGAGTTCACCGACGAGGAGCTGAAGCGCTGGCTCTTAAGCTGGTGCAAGCGTCTCTTCTCCCAGCAGTTCAAGCGCAGCTGCCTGATGGACGGTCCGGCGGTGATGGCCTTCTCGGTCTCCCCCCGCAGCGGCTGGCTCATCCCCTCCGACGCGGAGGCGGCCCTGTTCCTGAAGGACCTGGAAAAACTCTGATCCCAAAACATGACAAAATCGCGCCGCTTCCCGAAGTGGAGGCGGCGCGAATTCTGTTTCTCTTATACTAATTTCTGATAAGAAGCTTTAAAAAGATTCCGAGGCAGAATTGTGCCAGACGAGGCGCCTTCCGCAGAGCATAATGGAGATATATGGTCAAGGAAGGCAACGAAGTATGACACAATTCTGGCCGGAAGACTT
>JAFWQQ010000050.1 GCA_017545165.1 Oscillospiraceae bacterium | reverse complement strand
CTGTTTTGCGGTACTCTCTGGATGGTTTTCCACATTTTTGGCCTCTCAGGGCTTGAACAGGTCGCCTTTTTCCACAATCTTGGCCAAATGAAAGAGGCGTTGCCTCTCAATAGTCTCTTTAACTATTTTGAGACAACGCCGTTTCAGACTGTAGACAAAGCCATGCGGAAAGACTTCGATGCGCATGGGGGGGATTGTGAAGCGGGGAGGGTATGCCCCCTTCACGTTCAATCCTGCAAAAATGGGAACTTTTTGGGAAGTTTCCATTTTTGCTTTCAAGCTGTCGACACTTTGTCGACAGCTTGAAACTCTCCCGCGCAGATGTGCGGGAGAGTTCTTTTGTTATCGTTTCTCGCGTCTCTGGGCCAGTTTCCACAGCAGCCAGCCCAGGATCGCCCCGGGCCAATTCAGCAGCAGATCGTCCACGTCCAGGGCGCCCCGCCGCGAGAGCAGCTGCAGCAGCTCAACAAAAGCGATGCAGAGGGCCGCAGTCAGCATAAAGCGCCAAAAGCGCCTCTGACGGGGAAAGAGAAGCGGCAGAAAGAGCCCCAGCGGGAGGAAGGCCAGGATGTTCCCCAGAAAATTGGTCGCCGCATAGGGCAGCAGAGAGGCGGCAGCGGCGTCATCCCTGCCCAGGATCAGCAGATAACCCCGGATGGTGCGAAGGGGGATCAGGTTGAAGCTCTGCTCCGGCTGCAGCCGCCGCTGAAACAGCAGCAGCGCCAGGCAGAGCAGGTAGAAGGCAAAGCCAGTCCAGAGGAAAGCGCCGGTTTTCTTCTTCATGGGCGCTCACCGTTTCAGCCGCCGGGCCAGGTCCTCGTCCCCCCGGGCCAGCAGGGTCTGATACTCCGTATAGATCACCTTCCCGGGCATGGCGCCGGAGGGCTTGCGGACGTTTCGCACCATGGTGCAGTCCACGGGGATCTTGCCGCCGTCTCGCCCCTGGGAATAGGTCGCGGCCAGGGCGGCGGCCTGCTCCAGGGCCAGGGCGGAGGGCTCCTGCCCCTCACAGCGCAGGATCACATGGCTGCCGTGGACCTTCTGAGTGTGCAGCCACCAGTCCGTCCGCCGGGCGATCTTCGTGCTCAGCTCGTCGTTCTGCACGTTGCTGCGGCCCACCAGCACCTCGAAGCCGTCGTCGGTGACGAAGCGCAGCGGCGCCTGGGGCTTGCTCCGCTCCTTTTCCCGGGCCTTGGCCTTCTTCAGATAGCCGGTCTCTGTCAGCTCCCGGCGGATGTCCGCCAGGTCCCGCTCGGTCTCGGCCTGCTCCAGCTCCGCCAGCACGCTGTTGAGATAGTCCAGCTGCTGCTCCCCCTTCGCCACCAGCTCCGTCAGGTGGAGCCGGGCGCCCTTGAGCTTGTTGTACTCCTTGAACAGCGCCGCGGCGTTCTGCTGGGGCGTCTTCAGAGGATCCAGGGGAATGGAGATCTCCGGGCAGTCCTCCTCGTAATAGTTCCGGCATTGCAGGACCCGCTCGCCCTTCTTCATCCGGTAGAGGTTCGCGGTAACAAGCTCCGCCATCCGGCGGACCTCCTCCCGATCCTCCGTCCGCCTCAGCTCTTCCTTCTGCAGGCCCAGCTTTTTGGCCAGGCGGTCCCGGGCAGTGCGGATGCTTTTCAGAAGCTCGTGGCTCCGGCGGCGGCGAAGCTCCGCCTGGTCCCGCCGGGTATAGAAGGCATCCAGCAGGGCGGAAAAGCTGTCAAAGGCCTCGTTTACGCTCTCCCGGCCGTACTGGGTGATGGGCAGGAAGCTGAAATCCTGGGGCTTTCCGTCCCTGGTCAACAGCGTGGGCACATACTCTCCCGCGGCCACAGTCTCCTGCAGGGCCTCCATCTGCTCCGGCAGCGTCTCGTAAGTCCCGCCGCAGCGGGCGGCCAGCTCCCGACAGAGGAGGGGCGAGAGGCCGGAAAAGCTGTCCAACAGCCACTTGTCGATGGGCACGTCCCGGTCGGCGCCCTGAGCCAGCTCCCGCAGACGCTCCGGCTCCGTCTCAAAGAAGGGCGTCTTCTCCTGCTTGGGCGGCAGACGATAGATCATGCCCGGCAGCATCCGCCGCAGGGCGTCCCCGCCGAAGTCCGCCCGGCGGATGCAGTCCAGGATCCGCCCGTCCTCCCCCACCAGGATCAGATTGGCGCTGCGGCCGATCAGCTCCGCCACCAGCTGCTTGCGGGAGCTGACGCCCAGCTCGTCCCGGGCGTCCAGCTCCAGGATCAGCATCCGCTCCCAGTCCGGCTGGCGCACGGACAGGATCCGCGCACCCACCAGGTGCTTGCGCAGCAGCATGCAGAACATGGGCGCTTCCGCCGGGTTTTCGTAGGAGGCCCCGGTCACGTGGACCCGGGCGCTGCCCACGCCGGCAGAGAGCAGCAGGCGCAGGTTCTCCCCCTTCGCCCGCACGGAAAGCAGCAGCATGTCCCTCTCGGGCTGCTGCACCTTGTCGATCCGCCCGCCGGCGAGCCGGTCCTCCAGCTCTGCGGCCAGGGCGTGAATACATACGGCGTCCAGGGGCATGGTCAATCCTCCGCAGCGGCGGCAAACAGCTTCTCGATCCGCTCCAGCCGGCCCAGCAGAAAGAGCCAGCCGAAGAGGGCCTCCAGCCCGGTGGCCGCGTGATAATCCTTCAGTTCCGCATTATGGGGCACGGAGTTCACATGGGTGTTGCGGCCCCGGCGGTACAGGGCCAGCTCCTCCTCCGTGAGCAGGGGCAGCAGCTTCTCCGCCGCCCTGGCCTGGGCATCCGCCCGGACCCGGGCCACGGTGAGCCGGTGCAGCTCCTGCACGCCGGTGTGGCCCTGCTGGCAAAGGAGGCTGCGGGTCAGCAGCTCGTAGACCCCGTCGCCCACGTGGGCCAGGCCCAGCATACTGATCTGATTGAGCTCCTGCTCGCTCATATGGGGAGATAATCCGTTCATGGTCTTCACCTGTTTCATCCGGAAAGGGGCGCCGCAGCGCCCCTTTTCCTCTTATCTGTCCAGTCTCTATTCGTCGTAATCGGGAACATCGTTTCCCTGGTTCATTTGGGCGGCCAGGGCCATCTCGCTCTCATCCGCCATGCCCAGCCGGACCTGCAGGGCCTGCCAGCCCTCCCGGTCGATGACCACGGCCCGGGGCTTGGCCCCCTCGTAGGGGCCGACCACGCCCAGCTCCTCCATCTGATCCACGATGCGGGCCGCCCGGGAGTAGCCCAGCTTCACCCGCCGCTGCAGCATGGACACGGAGCAGGAGCCCGCCTCCAGCACCGCTTCCACGGCCTGGGGCAGCATCTCGTCATAGCCGGTCTCGGAGCTCCCCTCGTCCTTGGCGCCCTTGGAGCCCTCGGCGGCGGTCTTCTCCGCGGCGGACTGCTCCATGGCAGCCAGGATCTCGTCGTTGGCGCTGACCTCTCCGGCGCTCTCCTTGATGAACTGGATGACCTCTTCCCGCTCCTCGTCGGACACGAAAGCGCCCTGGATGCGGGTGGGCTTGCCGCTGCCGACGGGAGAGAAGAGCATGTCGCCCATGCCGATCAGCTTCTCCGCGCCGCCCTGGTCCAGGATGATGCGGCTCTCCATGGCGGAGGAGACCGCAAAGGCGATGCGGCTGGGGATATTGGCCTTCATGAGGCCGGTGATCACGTCCGCAGAGGGACGCTGGGTGGCGATGACCAGGTGCATGCCCGCGGCGCGGCCCATCTGGGCCACCCGACAGATGCTCTCCTCCACTTCCTTGGAGGCCACCATCATCAGGTCGGCCAGCTCGTCGATGACGATGACGACCCGGGGCAGGGTCTGCTCGCCGGCAACCTCGGCGTGCTTATTGTAGCTGTCCACATCCCGGACGCCCACCTCGGAGAAGAGCCGGTAGCGCCTGAGCATCTCCACCACGGACCACTGCAGGGCGCCGGCGGCCTTCTTGGGGTCGGTGACCACCGGGACGTAGAGATGGGGGATGCCGTTGTAGATGCCCAGCTCCACCATCTTCGGGTCGATCATGATGAGGCGCACCTCATCGGGCCGGGCCTTGTACAGCAGGCTCAGGATCAGGGAGTTCATGCACACGGATTTGCCGGAGCCGGTGGTGCCGGCAATGAGCATGTGGGGGAGCTTCGAGATGTTGCCCACGATGCACTCTCCGGAGATGTCCTTGCCCAGGGCGAAGCTGAGCTTGCTCTTGGCGCCCTGGAAGCGGGCGGACTCGATGATATCCCGCAGCACCACGGTGCTGACGATCTTATTGGGCACCTCGATGCCCACGGTGGAGATCTTGTCGGGGATCGGGGCGATGCGCACGTTCACCACGCCAAGAGCCAGGGCCAGGTCTCCCGCCAGATTGGTCACTCTGGCCAGCTTTACGCCCTGCTCCAGCTCAATGTCATAACGGGTCACGGTGGGCCCGTGGATCACACCCACGATGGCGGCGCTGATGCCGAAGCTGTTCAGAGCCGTCTGCAGGCGCTCGCCGTTGAGCTTGATCTCGTCTCGGGCGTCTACAGCGCCGCCCACGCCGCTGCGCAGCAGCTCTACCGGCGGGAACTGGTAGGCGGGCTTTTCCTCAGCGCCAGCCACCGCGCCGGCCACCGCGTCCGCCACGGCCTGGGTCTCCTTCTGCAGCTCCTCCGGCTTCATCTTCACCTTGGGGGGATCCTCGATCACCGCCGTGGCGGCCACGGTCTTCCTGGGCGCCTTCGGAGCCGGGCTCACCGGCGGTTTGCCCATGACCGGATACTCCCGTTCCAGCACCTGGCTGATGGGCTCCGGATCCTTGGGGAGCTGGAAGGTCTCCAGCTTCGGCGCGGGCTTCTCCTCCGGCTTTCTGCGGACCGGCGTACGCTTGGGCGTCGTATCCCTCCGGGGCTTCTCATCATAGAGGGAAGGTCCTCTCAGGCTCAGAGGCTCCTCGTCCTCCTCCCGCAGCGGCACATCCACCGCATAGGCGGGGCGGCGGGATCTGACGGCGGGCTCGGGTTTTGCCTTGGTCGGAGACGGTGCGCGCCTGACCGGACGCCGGACCGGCTCGTCAAGCACCTGGTCCTCATCCTCGTCCTCTTCCTCATCCTCTTCCTCCCGCTCCCGGGCCTCCAGATACGCCTGGCGCCGCTGGGCCACAGAATCCTTCACGCCCTTGAAGGCGCCCCGGAGCCTGCCGCGCAGCGCCACGACCAGGAGCAGCAGGAACAGCACCAGCAGGAAGGGAAAGGCCCCGTAAATGCTGAGCGCGCTGTTGAGGACCTTGCCCAGATAACCGCCCAGCACACCGGCGGAGTCCATGAGCTTTCCGGTGGAATAGAGGGTCTGGAAGGAGCTCTGCAGATGGAAGGGCTGCGGGATCTCCGTGCTGTGCAGCAGCTCCGCCATGCCCGAGAAGATGGGCGGCAGCAGCAGCGCGCAGAAGACCCGGTAGCCCACCGGCTCCTCATTCTTGATCAGCAGAAGACCGCCGGCAAAGAGGAAGGCGGGCACGGTCAGCCAGAAGCCCCAGCCCACCAGGCCCTTCACCAGGTTGGCAAAGAAGGCGACGACCTCGCCCTCGGTGCTGAAATAGCTGATGACCATGAAGACGCCCAGGGCCAGCAGGAGCACGCCCCAAAAGCCTCTGTGGGAACGGCGGCGGGCCGGACTCGTCTCTCCCTTGCTTCTGCTCCTGGAGGCAGTCCCGGAGGAGCTGCTTCGACGGGAAGCGGAGCTCGTCTTGCCGCCGGAGCGGCCGGATCCGGTTTTTCCTGTTTTCTTCTTTTCAGCCATAATTCTTTTCCTTTAGAAAATCATCGTCAGAATGATCGTCAGCGCGCCGACGACCCAGCAGTAGTAGGCAAAGCCGCCGAAACGACCGCGCTTGGCGATCCTTTGCAGCAGTTGGATGGAGAGGATGCCCACGGCGGCGGCCGTCAGCATGCCGGCAATGTAGGCCGGGAGCAGGGACCAGTCGACCCCGGTCTTGATCGCATCCACCAGGCTCAGGAGATTGGCCCCCAGAACCGCGGGGATGGACATCAGAAAAGCGAACTTGACCGCGAAGTCCCGCTTGAGGCCGGTGGCCAGGCCCGCGGTGATGGTGGTGCCGGAGCGGGAGAGGCCGGGAATGACGGCGGCACACTGGCAGATGCCGATGATCAGCGCGTCCCAGACGGTCATGCTGGTCTCGGTCTTTTTGCCCTGCATCATCTTGTCCGAGACAAAGAGCATGCAGCCGGTGAGGATCAGGGCCACGCCGATAAAGATGGTGTTGTAAAACAGCAGCTCCAGATCGTCCTTGATGGGCAGGATCAGCACCAGCGGCAGCGTCGCCAGGATGATCATGAATAACATGCGGGCAGCAGGATAGCGTCTCTTCCGCTCTCCGCCGGTGCGGCCGAGACCCAGGAAGCCGAAGATCTCAAAGAACATGCTGACAATGTCTCTCCAGAACACGGTGACGATGGACACCAGCGTCCCCAGATGCAGCAGCACGTCAAAGAACACATGTCCGTCCTCGGTGGTGCTCATTTCGAAGAGATTATTCAGGATGGACAAATGCCCTGAGCTGGAGATGGGAAGAAACTCCGACACACCCTGTATCAAGCCCAGGAGGATTGCTTGCCATAAGCTCATGATCTACCCTCCGTTACAATCATAAATGTTATTTTATCATAAAGCGCAGTGTTTTACAAGGGAAAAACCGCGTGCCCGCCGCACGGCAAAAGACTCACCGCCTGCCCGTAGGCAGGCGGTGTCAAGCGTATCACTTGCGTTTTTTTGCGAAGACCCAGAACTTCTGGATCAGGAAGTTGCAGATCGCGATCACGATATCCACCGGGGCATTGATCAGCGTATGCAGCACCGCGGCGGCGAAACGGCTGCAGCCGGCCGTCAGCTCGTCGATCCGCACCCACTTGGCCACCAGGTCCAGCAGAGCCGCCGAGATGAACATCACGGGGATCGCCAGACAGTAGTATTTCACCAGGGATTTCCCATAGCTCTCGTCCCGGGGAAAGACAAAGCGGAAGTTGAGATTGAAATTCAGGAAAGACGAGAGGATCCTGGCGACGATCTTCTGCGCAAACTCTCCCATCCAGGCGCCGAAGAAAAACTCCAGCAAAAACAGCACCAGGTATTCGAAGAGGAAGGAACTCACCGCGCAGACGGCATACAGGATCGGTTGCTTTGCTTTCTTCATAGAATCGCCTCAGCGGAACAGACCCTTGAACATGATCTTGAAGATCCGCCAGGAATCCTTCACCGCATTGTAGTGGGAGCTGTAGTCCTCCGGGTCATAGACCGTTTGGATGGGCTGCTCCAGGAAGACGATCCCCTTCTTTTTCATCTGCAGAAGCATGTTGGTCTCATACTCGAAGCGCTCGCCCTCGATTTGGGTGAAGAGCTCCAGATACGCCCGGGGGATCGCCCGCAGCCCCGTCTGGGTATCCGAGAGGCGGATCCGATAGAACAGGCGGAACATCCGGGAGGTGGTCTTGTTGCCGGCCACGCTCCGGGGCGGCACGCCGGGCTGGTTAAAATCCCGGCAGCCAAGAATGACCTTGTCCCCTTCCCGGAGCATCCGTTCTCCGCAGGCCAGGATATCCTCCGGCAGATGCTGCCCGTCACCGTCGATGGTGATCACGCCCCGGGCCTGGGGAAGCTGCTCCAGCACGTAGGCAAAGGCGGTTTTCAGCGCCCGGCCCTTGCCCTTGTTCACGCCGTGGTGGAGCACCCGGCAGCAGGGATAGGCCGCCGCCTTCTCAAAATGGCACTGGTGCTCCTCGCTGCTCCCGTCGTCCACGATCACGATCTGCCGGAAGCCGCGCTCCGCCAGATCGGCCACGACCGCGTCAAACTTGTTGTCCGGATCCAGGGACGGCAGCACGATGGTCAGGTCCCGCAGACAGCTCACATTATCCGACATTGGCCGCTCCGTTGTTGCTGTAATCCCGCTCCGAGAAAGCAAAGAGCTCGTTCCTCGCAGGATCGTACAGCACATAGATCTTCATGTCCCGGTGCTCCTGCTTGTAGCCCGCAGGCATCTGGGAGCCGGCGTCGGCAGACACGTCCAGGATGTAGATATTGTTGCCCAGCGCAGTGGCGCCGTTGAAGGTCATGCCGTTGAAATTGAAGTTTTCGTTGTGCGTCCAGTCCAAGTAACTGTCGATCATGCGGTAGAGTCGGTCCCACAGCTCGCTGTTCGGGACCATATAACCCTTCAGCAGATTGTACTGATACCACATGTCGCCGGTGCCGGCGCAGAACTCCAGATACCGTCTGGTAAACTGCAGGGAAAAGTCCTCAAAGCGCACCAGCAGCGCATCGGAGATCGGCTCGATGAACTGGGAGTCGTCCTGATCCGGATCGATCCGGGCGGGCTGGCCGTCCTTGTCCAGCAGCTCATACGGCACCTGACCAAGGATCTTCTCCGCGCGGTAGGTCACCTTGGTGGGCAGGCCATGAGCCGCCTCCGCATAGGCCTCCAGGGAAGGATCGTTATAGTATTCCTTCAGGCAGTCATAAGGGATGCCTCTCTCGACGATGTTCTCCTCGGTGAGCTTGTGCCCGTTGACCACAACGCCAAAGGAAGAGGGGACCGTGATCTCGAAGGAGCTGTACAGGCCATCCAGATTCTCGATATCTTCCATGCTGAATTCCGCCTGCTCGTCCACTTCCCAGCGGTAGAGCTCAAACTTCTCAATGGCCCAGTTCAGAATGGAATTCTCCTCCTGGTCAAAGGGATAGGCCCGTACGGTGATCTTGCCCAGCTTGATGCTGCCGCAGAAGATATCGTAATTCTCGATCCCCTTCTCCACCTTGCCGATGGAGGGACTGTAGCGCAGATCGTCCTGCAGCAGCGTCTTGATGGCCGCTTCACATTCCTCGTCCGTCTGGTAGGGATGCTCCAGCTCGGCGATCTTTCCGGTGATGCTGTTGAGCCCGTCATCCTTCCAGATCTCCTGGGAGAGACGGTCCATATAGGCATCGATCTTCGGGGTGATCTGGGAAGCCTCCCAGTATTTACCGAATTTGTGCACCAGCGTCAGCCCAAAATAGACAGCGGCGCAGAGGGCCAGCGTCCACAAGATCATAAAGACCGCAAATACGATCTTGCCAGGCTTCGTCTTCTTTTTTCTTTTTTTCGCTTTCACCATCGTCAAATCCTCCACTCAGCGGAACAAAAAGGCGTTGGGCAGGCCGCGGGACTGCCCGCTGGCCGAGCTGGGACTGTTCACCAGTTCTCCGTTCAGGTACATGACCGTGGAGGAGCCGCCGTCCAGGTTCATGGCGTTCACCGCGCCGAACTGCAGCATCACGTCGGTCACATCGTCATACTTGGCGCCGGCGCTGGAAAGCTGCCGTCCGTCGATGACCAGCATCAGGATGGCCCCGTCCGCCCGCTGACCGATGGCCGTGCGGGGGTTCACGCCGCTGATGATATACGATGTGTCCTGCCGCTCGCCGTTGATGATCAGAGGAGGTGAAAAGGAGACGCCGCCCACAATATCCAGATTCAGGCAGTCGGAATAGGTGTAGTAGCCCACGTGCAGGATCCCCTGGGAGTCAAAGCCCACAAAGGCCTCCCGGTCATAGCGGGCGCCCTCTATCAGCTGACCGTCGATGATGGTCAGGCCTTCGGGGTTGCCGCCGCTGCCGCCGCCCTTCTCATCGCGGAAGGCGCCGCCGTTGATGCCGCCGATGGCCCCGGTGCGTTCTGCGATCAGATTGATGGTCTGATACTCGCCGCCTCTGGCCACAAAGCAGCGGCTGGGATCCAGCACGATGAGCATATAGCCGTTGAAGCCGCGGCCGCTGACGGGCACCAGGATATACCCGTCGCCGTCCTCATCCACATAGCCGTAATCGATGACATCGCTGTTCTCTTCCGCCGTGGCGTCGGGATCCGGATTCTCCCCCTCCGAGCCGGGGACCGCAGCAGTCTCCTGCTGGGAAGTCTGTCCCGGCCGATGGATCAGAGAAGGATCCGAAGTCAAGGCCGAATCGCCGGCGTCTCCGCCGGCGCCTCTGGCCCGGCTGAGGATCTCGCTGCACTCATCCTGGCTGAGGAAGACCCTGGGGATGAAATGGAAACGGCGCGTCTCCATCATCGTCATCACAAAGGTATCCCGCAGGCTGGGGAATTCTTCCCGTGTCGCTATGTACCCCACGCCCAGGCCCCCGCAGACCAGGATCACCCCGGTGACGAACAGGAAGATAAAGATCCGGTCCAGCACCCGGTTGAAGGCAGCCCAGGGGCTGCTTTTATTCTTCTTTTTCTTTTTTCTCGCGACCATCTCCGAGCCGGGCTTCCCAGGGGCAGAGTTCCCCGCAGCAGGCTTTTCGGATGCAGGTTTCACAGGTGCAGTATTCATATGTGCTGTATTCCCTCCATACTGTCCAGCGGACGCAGTATTTGCAATCAATCTCTGATATTTTAGCACAAGCATGCCTGGCTGGCAAGAGACAATTGCTTTTTTTCGGCTCCTTCCGCAAAAAGAGAGACGATCTCGCTCTTCCCCTCTTCGAAAGCGCAGATTTCCGTTGGGTCTCATAGATAAAACGTTTGGGGCGGGCTTTTGGTTTCACGATATTATTCTTTTCCGGCAAATAAGACCGATCCCGGCGGCGGCGTTTCTTTTCTTCCGAACGCCGGGAACGGAGGACGCATACGCGAAAACGGGAGCTTCCATCCAGCTCCCGTTCCTTCCGGCATGTAAATGAAGAGGGGCGCAGACGCCCCTGCCAAGCTGTCAGCAAAGTGTCGACAGCTTGACAGGCAAAAATGGAAACTTCCGAAAAAGTTTCCATTTTTGCAAGATTGAGCGTGAAGGGGGGCATACCTTCCCCCTCACAATTCCCATATGCGTGACGATACGCTTCCTTGGGGCTTTGCCTGTGCAGATTCTCCGCTTTTGGTCCTGCGAACGCAGACGCAGGCTCTGCTCAATGCTCCAGATAGCTGCGCAGCAGATCCGCCAGCAGCTCATCCCGGTCGATCCGGCAGATCAGCGTTCTGGCGTTGTTGTAGTTGGTGATGTAGGTCGGATCCTCGGACAGGATGTAGCCCACCAGCTGATTGATGGGGTTATAGCCCTTGACCTTCAGAGACTTGTACACAGTGGTCAGGATCTCCCGCATCTCCGCCTTGCTGTCCATCGCAGTGAACTTTCTGGTTACGTCCTCCATGAAGCCCACTCCTTTCGCAGATTTTCTGCCCTTATTATATCAGGTTTTTTCGTCAAGTAAAGTCGAAAACGCGCATCTTTTCCAATTTTTTACCGCATCACGGCGTTGAATTTCTCTTTCAGGAGCTTCAGCACCCGGCTGACCGTCTCCTCGGCGTGATCGTCGGTCAAGGTCTGGTCCTCGGCCCGCATGGTCAGGGAGAAGGCCACGGACTTCATGCCCTCGGCGATGTGGTGGCCGGTGTAGACGTCGAAGAGGCTGCAGCCCTTCAGATACTGGCCGCCGCCGGCGAGGATGGCCTCGGTCATGTCGCCCACGGGAACAGACGCGTCGCAGACCACGGCGATATCCCTTGTCACCGCCGGGAAGCGGGGCAGGGGCTTGAACACCGGCAGAGCGCCCTTCACCTGCAGCAGCGCCTCGAAGGACAGCTCCGCGCAGTAGAGCTCCGCGTCCACACCGTAGTTGGCGGCAGTCTGGGGATGGATCTGGCCCAGGACGCCGATCTCGGTCTCGCCCACGAAGACCCTGGCGCAGCGGCCGGGATGATAGGAGGGATTGCCGCTCTCCCGCACGAAGTGGGGCGCGGCCGCTCCCAGGTCCGCCAGCAGGTTCTCCACCCAGCCCTTGAGGACGAAGAAGCTCATCTTGGGCCCGTAGGCGCCCAGGGAGACGATCTTGGGCTCGTCGGCCAGGCCGTCGGGCCTCTTGCGGTAGATGCGGCCGATCTCGTACAGGGCGGCCTCCCTGTTGCGGTAATTGTAGTTCCGCGTCAGGATCTCCAGCATGGAGGGCAGGATGGTGGTGCGCATGATGGAGGTATCCTCGCCCAGGGGATTCAGGATCTTCAGGCTGTCCCGCCGGGGATCGTCCTTGGGCATGCGGATCTTGTCATAATAGGCCGGGCTGATGAAGGAATAGGTGATGATCTCGTCCAGACCCATGCTGCGGCAGACCTCGCCGATGCGCCGCTCCGTCTGCTGCAGGGGGCTGTAGCCGCCGGCGGTGCTGATGCCGCCGGAGAAGGCGGTGGGGATCTCATTGTAGCCGTAGAAGCGGGCCACTTCCTCCGCAATGTCGGAGTAGTGGGACACGTCCCCGCGCCAGGAGGGCACCAGGATGGTGTCTCCGTCGAAGCCGAAGCCCAGATCGGTGAGGATCTTCCGCATGGTCCCCTCGTCCAGGTCCGTGCCCAGAAGCGCGTTGATCTTCCCGGGCTCCAGCTTCACCGTTGTCTGGGGCTTTTTGCCGGGATAGACGTCGATGACGCCCTCCACCACTTCGCCGGCGCCCAGCAGCTCCACCAGCTCGCAGGCCCGGTTCACGGCCTTCAGGGTGCCCTCGGCGTCCAGGCCCTTCTCGAAGCGGGAGGAGGCGTCGGTGCGCATGCCCAGGGCGGTGGCGGTGCGGCGGACGGAGGGGCCGTTGAAGCAGGCGCTCTCGAAAAGCACCATGGCGGTGTCCCCCACGATCTCGCTGTTCTCGCCGCCCATGACGCCGGCCACGGCCACGGGCCGCTTCGTATCGCAAATGCAGAGCATGCCGGGGGTCAGGGGCCGGTCGTTGCCGTCCAGGGTGCGGATGCTCTCCCCTTCCCGGGCCGTGCGGACCCGGATCTCCCCGTCCTGCACGCAGCTGAAATCAAAGGCGTGCATGGGCTGGCCGTACTCCAGCATCACGTAGTTGGTGATGTCCACCAGATTATTGATGGGGCGCATGCCCGCGTTGCGGATCCGCTCCCGCATCCATTCCGGCGAGGGGGCGATCTTCACGTTCTTCACCATCCGGGCGGTGTAGCGGGGGCAGAGGACCGGGTCTTCGATGACGATCTTCGCCAGGTCGGCGATATTGCCTCCTGCCCTGGCCTGCACCACAGGCTCGTGGAGCTTGAGCTCCTTGCCGAAGGTGACGGCCACTTCCCTTGCCAGGCCGATCATGCACAGGCAGTCCGGCCGGTTGGGGGTGATCTCGTACTCCACCACATGGTCGTCCCGGCCCAGGAGCCGCGCCATATCGTCGCCGGGCCTGCAGTCCTCATGGAGGATCAGGATGCCGTCCTCGATGCAGTTGGGAAACTCCCTCTGCTCGGCATGGAGGTCCGCCAGGGTGCAGATGGCGTCCTTCTCGGTGTTATAGGCCACCAGGTCGCCCGCGTGGACATTCTGGCAGGCGGTGAGGGTCTCGGCCCCGGTGGCAAGGCTGCACTTCCACAGGTTCACGCCGGCGTTTTCCACCGCGGTGACCTCCGCCGCCACGACCTTGCCGAAGATCCGATCTCCGCTCTTGATGTCCGGGGAGATGGAGGGCTTGGCCGGGTCGATGGGGTGGTAGTTGTTCAGCAGGGCCGCGGCCTTGATCTGGCCATAGGGGAAGTCATGGATGTCGGCGGCCAGCTCCTTCAGCGAGCAGAGCATGCCGAAGGACTCCACGCCCCGGAGCTTGCCCTTTTCGATCCTGGTCCCGTTGGGGAGCAGGGACTTGTGCAGGGCCACGGGCACCAGGTCCCCCACATGGACGTTCCAGGCGCCGGTGACGATCTGGACCGGGGCCTCGCCGCCCACGTCGATCCGGGTCACCAGCATATGGTCGGAATTGGGGTGCTTCTCCAGAGACAGGATGCGCCCCACTTTTACGTTGTGAATGGTCTGGCTCAGGTCCTCGACGATCTCCACCTTGGAGCCGGAGACGCTCATGGCCTCGGCAAAGGCCTTGTCCCCCACCTCCTCCAGAGGCAGATCCACAAACTCATTGAGCCATTTTCTCGGCATTTTCATATCAATAAATCCTCCTGTTCGGATTCCGCAGAGCGGGTAGGATCTGTAGACAGTCGGTCTCACAGAGTTCGCGCCCGCAGGCGCGAAAAGAATTCAATCGTGTTTTGCGGGGGCGTGTACCTCGCAAAACACACCGCTCAGCCTGCAAGTGTGCGAGCGTGCGTCCTCGCAAGCTTCGTATCGTCTCGCTTCCGCTTTTTGCGCGAAAGCTCGCTCACTCCGCTGCTCGTCCTTCCAAATTCAAAGCGGACGCTTTGAATTTGAGAGGAAAACGAAGGGAGCGGATATGGAGCTTTCGGCGGCACTTGCGCAACCGCCGGAAACGGAATGGAGCGAGCTTCGTTTGACGAAGTGCGCGCAGCAGGCTGCAGCCTATCGGACAAATGCCCTCGCCTTTGTCCGCCTAAAATTGTTCAAGGAACCGCACGTCGTTCTCGAAAATGAGACGCAGGTCCGTGATCTTGTATTCTCCCATGGCAAGGCGCTCCAGGCCCATGCCGAAGGCCCAGCCGGAGTACACGTCCGGGTCGATGCCGCAGCCGGAGAGCACCTTGGGGTGCACCATGCCGGCGCCCAGGATCTCGATCCAGCCCTCGCCCTTGCAGGTGGGGCAGCCCTTGCCGCCGCACTTGTGGCACTGGATGTCCAGCTCGCAGCTGGGCTCCGTGAAGGGGAAGTGATGGGGGCGGAAGCGGGTGACGGTGCCCTTGCCGTAGATCTTCTCCACCACCAGGTTCAGGGTGGCCTTCAGGTCCGCCATGGTCACGCCCTTGTCCACCACCAGACCCTCGATCTGGTGGAACATGGGGCTATGGGTGGCGTCCACCTCGTCCTTGCGGTAGACCCGGCCGGGAGCCAGCACCCGGATGGGCGGCTGGCGGGTCTCCATGGCGTGGATCTGCATGGGAGAGGTCTGGGTGCGCAGGAGGATCTGGCTGTCCTCGGTGAAATAAAAGGTATCGGTCCAGTCCCGGGAGGGATGGCCCTCGTCGATATTCAGCTTGTCAAAGTTGTAGGCCGCCAGCTCCACCTCGGGGCCGTCCAGGATCTCGAAGCCCATGCCGATGAAGATGTCCTTGATCTGGTCCAGCACGTTGTACATGGGGTGCTTGTGGCCCAGATGGGGCTTTTCGCCGGGCAGGGTCACGTCCAGGGCCTCCCGCTCCAGCTTCTTTTCCAGCATGGCCTCGCTGACGGCGCGCCTGCGCTCCTCCAACAGCCCTTCGATCTCGGCGCGGACCTGGTTGGCCAGCTGCCCCATCACCGGGCGCTCCTCGGCGGAGAGCTTGCCCATCTGCCGCAGGATGGCGGTCATCTCGCCCTTCTTGCCCAGATACTTGATGCGCAGCTCCTCCAGCTTGTCCACGTCCTCCGCTTCGAGAATGGCCTTTCCGGCCGCCTCCCGCAGCGCCTGCATCAGTTCTCTCATATCAATAACTCCTTCCTTTTTGGCTTCCCCTCTGGGGAAGCTGTCCGCAAAGCGGACTGATGAGGTCCTTCCTTTTTGGCTTCCCCTCTGGGGAAGCTGTCCGCAAAGCGGACTGATGAGGTCCTTCCTTTTTGGCTTCCCCTCCGGGGAAGCTGTCCGCGAAGCGGACTGATGAGGTCCTTCCTTATAGCCTCCCCTGCCCGAGGGGAGAGAACAGCGAACAGTGAACAGTGAACAGTTGTGGTGTCGCCTTCGGCGACGAATTTCAATCATCCCCGAAGGGGATACCCAAATTATTCATTATTCATTATTCATTTTTCACTAAAAAAATAAGCTTCCGTCCCGCACTGGGACGAAAGCCATCGCTTCCGTGGTACCACCCACATTCGATTCCGCAGAACCGCACTCTCGGTGCCGTAACGCGCACCACGCGCCGGGGATTGGCCGGAGCTCCCGGGCGAACCAAGCGCTGTCGACGCAGAGGGCTCACAGCCGCCGACCCTCATTCTCTGTGCGTAGAGATATGCGCTATTTTCCCGATCACAGCAGGCCTAGACTATCACAGTTCGCACAATTTTTCAAGAGGATTTTTGTACTTTTTGCCAGATCCTCCCGCCCAAACACAAAAGAAAAAATTGACGGGGCAATCGGCAGGCATTATAATGGTCATATTCGCATAGGCATGGGGTACTACGATTGCTCGGAGGTACCCATGAAAAAGCGCCTTGTCCTGCTTTGCCTGCTGTTCTGCCTGCTGCTCAGCGCCTGCGGCAGCGATGCCCTCGATCATTTCGAAGCCTTTTCCGCAGAGCTGAACCAATGTGAGACTTTGAGCTATACCGCGGCGCTCACCGCCTCCTACCCGGATCGGACCGCCCAATTCACTCTGCGCTATGCTCTGGAGGACGGGGTGCAGCGCGTCACCGTCCTGGGGCCGGACAGCATTTCCGGCATTTCCGCCCGGCTGGAGGCGGGAAAAAGCGCCCTGGAATACGACGGCCTGATCCTGGACACCGGGGATCTGGACGAGTTCGGGCTCACGCCCATGTCCGCCCTGCCCCTGCTGACGGACGCCCTGCGCCGGGGCCATGCGGACGCCTTCTGGACCGAGGAGGGCATGGACGCCGTGGAACTGCTGTATGACGATTATACCCGGGTCCGCATCTGGTTTGACGCCGAGGGCCTTCCCTGCCGGTGTGAGATCCAGTGCGGCGACAGGGTCACCGTAAGCTGCGAGATCAAGAACTGGAGTATGAAATAGAACGATGAACGATCTGCAAAAGAGAACCTGGGCGGAGATCTCCCTGCCCAACATCCGCCGCAACTACGAGGCCATCCGCGCCGCGCTGCCGTCTGGCTGCCGCTTTCTGGGCGTGGTGAAGGCCGACGCCTATGGGCACGGGGCTCTGCCCGTCTCCCGTCTGCTGCAGGAGGCGGGGGCGGAGTATCTGGCCGTGTCCTGCCTGGACGAGGCCATGGAGCTGCGCCGGGGCGGCATCACCATGCCGGTGCTGATCCTGGGCCACACGCCGCCGGAGTATACCGGCATGCTGATCGACCAGGGCTTCACCCAGACCGTCAGCGCCCTGGCCAAGGCCAGGGAATATTCCGCCGCGGCCCAGGCCCTGGGGAAGACGCTGCGGGTCCACATCAAGCTGGACACGGGCATGTCCCGCCTGGGCTTCCTCTGCGCCGGGGACTACTTCGACCTGGGCGTGGGGAACGTCATCGCCTCCTGTCAGCTGCCGAACCTGGAGCCGGAGGGGATCTACACCCACTTCGCCGTATCGGATGAGCCGGGAGAGGACAACAAGGCCTATACCCGGGAGCAGTTTCGCCTGTTCCGGGCGGTGATCGAGGCGGTGGAGAGCCGCTGCGGCTTCCGCTTCGCCCTTCGCCACTGCGCCAACTCCGGCGCCATGGTCCACTATCCCGAAATGGCCCTGGACATGGTGCGCCCCGGCCTGCTGCTCTACGGCTACGGGGATGACACGGGCCGCCTGGGCCTGAAGCCCTGCATGCGCCTGGTGACCACGGTGAGCACCATCAAGCACTACGAGGCCGGCACCAGCGTGAGCTACGGGCGGCACTTCGTGACGGAGCGGCACACCCGCATGGGGGTCCTGGCCATCGGCTACGCCGACGGGCTGCCCCGGATCCTCTCCAACAAATGCAGCTTCGCCGTGGCAGGGGGCTTCGCCCCCCAGCGGGGCAACATCTGCATGGACATGTGCATGGCGGACCTGACGGATCTGCCGGAGGCCCATGTGGGCAGCGAGGTGGAGATCTTCGGCCCCGCCAATGACCTGGACTCCCTGGCCGCCGCCGCGGGCACCATCTCCTACGAGCTGCTCTGCGCCGTGTCCAAGCGGGTGCCGCGGGTGTACGCGGAGTGAGGATTTAGGTAACCGCTGATCAAATCGCCTTCGGCATCTTGCGGTCGTCGGCACAAGCTTCGGATCATCTCGCTTCCGGCAAGCGTGCCGAAAGCTCGCTCCCTTCGCTGTGCCTCCTCTTCCCATCAAAGCGTCCGCTTTGAT
>JAFWQQ010000102.1 GCA_017545165.1 Oscillospiraceae bacterium | reverse complement strand
GCTGCGCCAAGAACGACGGCCTGAAGGAGGCCATCGAGCACGTGCTGAAGCTGAAGGTCATCAACCTCAAGACCGACCCGCAGCTGATGGGCGCTCTGGGCGCTGCCGAGTACGCCCGCCAGAAGGGCCTGGCCAAGAAGTAAGTGCCATGCCTGCCTCCCCCCTCGGGGGAGGTGCCCCGCAGGGGCGGTAGGGGTTGTGCCTACACGGACACCCCTTCAGTCGCTGCGCGACAGCTCCCCCGGAGGGGGAGCCAAAAAGGAAAGGAGTTATTTGATACATGGCTAAATTAGCGAAGGCGCTTTTTAAGCTGCTGAAAATCCTGGGCCTCGTGGTGGGCGTGCTGTTTGTGGTGTATTTCTGGAACCTGGACCAGAAGGTCCTGGGCTGGGCCTACAAGCAGGTCAACACCATGTTCGACCGCAAGAAGGTAGACCTGGTATTCTAAATGGAGCTGTTCAATTCCCTGATTCAGGACACTCAGGCGCTGCTTGAACATGGCCGCCCCACGGTCTGGGACTACAGCGAGCGGGACTGCTGGACCGAGATCGGCTCCAGCGAGCTGGTGCTGCAGAAGGACGCCGCCTATGAGCTGGGCGCGGCCGGGAGAGGCTCCGCCAACTATGTGCTGTTTACCTCCTCGCCCCAGCTGGTGGACAAGGACCAGGTGCTGCTCTACGGCCCGGATCTGAAGGACATCAAGGGCGACTGCGACTTTGCCCGCATCGTGCTGCTGCGGGTGGGCGTGCTGGATGACGACAGCGACAAGGTCTACCGCATCCTCAAGGACATTGAGTTCGCCAAGTACCACGTCTATCCCGAGGGCTACATGGTGCGCATGTCCCCGGAGAACTACCGGGAACAGATCCGTGTGAGCAGGCAGGCCCTGAAAAAAGGCGTCAGCTTCCGCGGCATCGGGGCGGACTACATCCGGGCCTACAAGAAGGACATCAACGTCCTAAACGCCACCGTCATCTTCCTGACGGCCCCGGGCTTTGACTACAAGGCCCTGAAGGACCTGGCCAAGAAGTCCGGCGAGGCGCTGAACACCCTGGCCACCATCCTGGAGGGCCTGCCCACGGACTGCTCCGTCTGCGCCCTCAAGGGCATCTGCGACGAGGTGGAGGGCATGAAGGAGCTGCACTTCGGCGTGGGCGCCGGCGGCGCGGACAAGGGCCACGGCCACTGAGAAACCCAAAACAAAACAAAAACAGGACGGATCCTCCGTCCTGTTTTCGTTTTGCGTGAAGCGGTATCGTTTGTAGAGAGATGTGAAGGGAGAGCCCGATCAATTCCTGGGCCTCACGTATTCCGTGCTGCGGATGGGATCCTGCTTCCCTTTCTCATAGAGAGCGACGATGAGACTGCCGGTGTCGTTGATTTTCGCCCAGTATTGATCCTTGTAGAAGTCCTTCTCGTCCAGCTCGCAGTGGAGCTCGGGGCCCTCCGTGTCCCCCTCGTGGACCAGGAAACGAAGGATGGCCTGATTCTCGGTCAGAATCACCACGCATGTGATGTTGTAGTTCGAGTCATGCCCGCCGCCAATGTAGGATACCAGGTTCCTGTCGCCCACATTGAACTTCCAGGCGCCGGCATAGGGCAGGAAGCGGTTGATGCGCGCCAGCCAGAGCTCCTTGTCCTCAATGGTATTGTTCGGATTGTTCAGCCAGTCCCGGGCGCCCTCCAGGTCGCCGGCGGCACAGAGGGTGAAGAACTCGTCGCTCTTCTCAATCTTGTCCCGCAGCTGGGAGGCGAGCTTGACACTGCTGCGATAGTCGCCCAGCGTGTCCAGCATTGCGGCTGCTGCTTCTTCCAATCTCACCGTGGGGATGTCCGGATCCCCTTCGCTGACAAAGCGGCAGGGATCCTGGCCGAAGCAGTCTTTCAGGGCGGCCAGACCCTCGATGCCCAGCTCCAGCTGCTGTTCCTGGGGGATGAAGATCAGGTTCTCGTCTCCCTCCTCCACGGAGAGGGATGCGGCAGCGCCCTTGAGCGGATGCTCGTTCAGGAACTGAAGCAGAGCCTCGCCCTTGCGGTAGACGGCTTCCTTGGCCATATCCGCGCTGTCCTCATAGTCTCCGAGGGCGAGGAAGACTGTTCTGGCTTCGGCGTATTTCCCTTCGTTCAGCAGAGATTTCGCATCCTCGTAGTCCGCCTTCAGAGCCGAACGCTGAAGCTTTTCCACGCTGTGCCGGCACTGCTTGGCATGCTCGTCGCTGTCCAGATAATCGTCCAGCGCCTCAAAGGCCTCTGCCGCACGCTGATAGAGGCCGATCGCCTCTTCCCCTTCGGCGGAGGCGGCCTGCTCCTGCAGCTGGACCGCCTGGTCATAGGCCTCGGCACGGGGATCCGCTTCCGGCTCGGCGGTCGGTTCCTCCGCCTCAGCAGAGGGAGACGGCTCGACAGCAGCGTCCGCGGCAGGGCTCTCCGAGGGGATCAGGACCGACTGCGCATGCGCAGGGGTCTCCTCAGGCTCCGCTGCGGATTCCTCCGCGGCGTCTTCCGCGGAACTGTCCGTGACTTCTTCGCCGGGCTCCTCCGGGGGAAGCTCCCCGGTTTCGGCGACGGGCTCCGTTTCGGGGGCTTCCGTCGGTGCGGGTTCTTCGGTGGAGGCTGTCGGAGAGGACTGCGCGAACGGCCAGGGAAGGGCGACATTCAGACGGGGCAGCAGCACCGCCGCCAAAGCCAGCAGCAGGAGGATGAGCAGCACGGCGAGAAGAGCGCGGCCGCGCCGGCGTCTGGGCCTTCTCGAGGGAGCGGGATCCTCAAAAAGGACATCCTCCTCCGGATCCTCGGCGGCGGGGCTTTTGCCGAGCAGAGCACTGCGGCGCAGCTGGCAGCGATGACAGCGGGACTCGGCGTTGCGGTTTACTCCGCCGCAGGTGCAGAACCACAGCTCGTCCGTTTCCAGCGGGGCAAAACGGCTGTTATCCCCAAAACGGCGAAGAAACTGTTCCTGCTGTTTTTCGCTGTCAAAGGCCTCCTCCAGAGTCAACTGATCGGGCAGAGGTGCCCAGTGGACTCCCTCGTCGGTCCAGACCTGTCCATCGACAAAGCTGACCTGGCTGACCTGAGCGGTGAAGGCCTTTGCCTGCGGCTCGGGGAGCACGATGGCCCGACCTTTGCCGAAAGTCGCGTCCCGTCTCAGATCCAGGTCCTGATAGCGATGGGAAACACTCTTGCCCAGCGGGTTTCCCGCTGCGTCCAGCGTCTGCACTTCCACGCGCAGCCCCTTGATCGGCCGATCCTGGATGCTGCGGAAACACAGCTGGCACAGCACGGAACCGGTCTGCTGCTCCAGAAGCAGCATTCCGGACTCGATAAGCACCGGCGCGTGGGACGCGTAGAGACGGTGCTCCAGTTGAAACAGCTTTTGATAACGTTCGCTCATAAGCATCCCCCAAGTTTCGGTTTCAAATAATTAAGCGTTATGTAACCCTGTTCTTTGAGTATAGCATGGACTTTTCAGAAAAGCAACGCATCAATGAACTTTTTTGGAAAAAAACTCTGGGAAGGCCGCTTTCCCTTGAACCTTTGGGGAATTGGTGGTACAATAGAACATCATCATGATCGACCAGGAGGGGATCGTATGCTTGCAATCGCCAGCGATCACGGCGGTTTTGCCCTGAAACAGGCCGTTATGGCGCATCTGGACAAACGGGGGATGGCTTATCACGACTTCGGTACCTACAGCGAGGCCAGCTGTGATTATCCGGACTTCGGCAGGGCGGCGGCTCTGGCGGTGGCCTCCGGCGAGTGCGACCGGGGCATCGTGATCTGCGGCACCGGCATCGGCATCTCCATCACCGCCAACAAGGTCCCCGGGATCCGCTGCGCCCTGTGCACGGATTGCTTCTGCGCCGAGGCCACCCGCCTGCATAACGACGCCAACATGCTGGCCCTGGGCGGGCGCGTGGTGGGGGAGGGCCTGGCCCTGAAGATCGTGGACACCTTTCTGGACACCCCCTTCTCCAACGACGAGAGGCATAAGAGGAGAATTGCGAAAATCGAGGGATGAGCTTCCCTGACAAGAGGTATCTGCCGTGGCAAAAAATCGGGAATTCTACAGAGGACAAAAGAAAAGACGCAACTTCGCCCTGATCCCCTTCGTGGTGGGCCTGGCCCTGATCACGCTGGCAGTGGTGGCTTTCTACGGGCTCCAGAAGTACGTGGTCATCACCAAGGACGGGGTGCAGGTGGTACTGCCCGGAGAGGAGCAGAACAAGCCCCTGGATCCGGAAAAAGTGCAGGAGCGATCCTTTGAGGCTGTGCCGGTGGATCTGGTCTTCGACGAGCCGGACTACTCCCGCATCACCGCCCGGGCCGGCCGGAAGGCCAAGCCCATGCGCGCCATCTACATCGCGGCCGAGGACGTGAACCGGGAAAACCTGCTCAAACGTGCCGAGCAGCTCAACAGCGGCAATGCTCTGGTGCTGGAGATGAAGCCCCGTTCCGGCTATCTGCTCTGGGTGTCCGACACCCAGCTGGCCCGGTCCTATTCTCTGAGCGTGCAGAACGAGCTCACCTCCGATATGGCGGGCATGCTCCAGGATATCCGGGATTACGGAACAGAGCAGGGCAAGGACATCTGGCTGGCGGCTCAGATCAGCTGCTGTGTGGACGGCCTGCTGGCCACCCGGACCTCCAATTACGCCCTGCGCACGGAGAACGGCTCAGACTATATTGACGACACCGGCTACTGGCTGGACCCCTACAACGCCGACCTGCGGCGCTATGTCATAGAGCTGATCAATGAGCTCTATGAGATCGGCTTTGACGAGGTGATCCTGGCGGACGTGCGCCATCCCGTGCCCCAGGACGTCAACGGCCAGGCCCCCATGAGCTTCCTTTACACCCGGGAGATGTCCGCCGCTCCCAGCCCCATCAACGCCATCTGCGGCTTTGCCCTTTACATCTCCAATGAGATGGAGGATCGTCCCACGGGGAAGATGCTGTCCATCTATCTGGACACGGCCCGCTCCCTGGTCCGTTATGACGAGGGAACGGGGCAGAACGGCGTGCTCTTCTTCAAGCTCTATGACCGGATCTACTACCGCACCGACCGCTATACCTACACCTACAACTATAAGGATATCGAGAGCAGCGTCACCATCGGCAGCCCCAACGACCGCTTTGTTCCCGTGGTCATCAACTATCTGCCGGACAACAGCTCCTGGGTCTATATAGAAGATTTGCCTGCCTTGGCAGAATAGAGAAATATCTCTTGTGTTTTTCGACGATATCCGTTAAAATATACAAAAGGCCGTCAGAGACCGAGTAAGAATGTGGACGTGCTTCAGGGAGGAAAAAATGGATAAGAAAAAGAAGAAGCAGAAACGATCTGACCGCATCGGCATCGCCTGCGGTCTCCTGCTTGTTGTCCTGGCAATCTTCAGCATCGCCGCGTCCAACGCCAGCCCCGTGGCCGGCGTGAAGGACAGCGAGATCCCCGAGAGCGCCGTGACCCTCACCGGCACCGCCGACGGCCGCAACGGCCCCGTGACCGTGGAGGTCATTGCGGACGCGGCGCAGATCTACCGCATCTCCGTGACGGAACAGAAGGAGACCGATGGCATCGGCACCGAGGCGGTCAAACAGCTGCCCGCGGCTATGTTCCAGGCCCAGAACGTGGGGGATGTGGACGCTGTATCCGGCGCTACCATCAGCTCCGCCGCCATCAAATCCGCCATGGTCAACGCCCTGACCAGCGAAGAGGCCAGAGAGGCCGGCATCAATCCCAAGACCTTCGGCGCCAATCCCATCAAGGTCGAGCTCGTGGCCCAGAGGGCGGACGAGGCCTATGTGGAGCAGCTCAAGCAGGAGGGCGGCGGCCATATCCAGGTCATCACCGCTGCCAATTGGGCGGAGACCTATCCCAACCAGTACCGCACCTGGAAGCAGAATGAGGAAAACGCCGGACAGACCGATTATCTGGAAGATTACCCCATGCTGTCCTCGCTGTACAACTACTACGGCTTCGCTTTCGACTACAAGGCGGCCCGGGGCCACATGTTCGACATTGATGACATCAGCGAGACCGCCCGGCCCCACGGCAAGGCCAGCTGCTGGACCTGCAAGACCCCGCTCTACACCGCCATGGTGCTGGAGGAGGGCAACGCCGCCTACGCCAAGGACTTCAGCGAGGCCGGCGAGACCGTGGCCGCCGAGCCCATCAGCTGCTTCAACTGCCACGCCAACAGCCCGCTGAACGAAAAGGGCGAGGTGAACCTGGTGGTGACCCACGGCTATCTGATCGACGGCCTGGGTGAGGATCTGGACAGCATCGATGCGGCGAACCTCTCCTGCGGTCAGTGCCACAACGAGTATTTCTTCGATCCCAATGTGGAGGGCAAGCCCACCACCCTGCCCCATGACAGTCTGGAGAGCATGCATCCCGACGCCATCCTGGCCTACTACAACGCCCCCAACTGGGACGGCCAGCCTTATTCCGACTTTGAAAACCCCGAGTCCCATGTGAAGCAGATCAAGGTCCAGCACCCCGAGCTGGAGACCTTCCTGGGCGAGGGCAGCCCCCACCGCAACAAGTATACCTGCGCCGACTGCCATATGGGCCAGACCAAGGATGAGAAGGGCAAGACCTTCTCCAGCCACTATCTCATCAGCCCTCTGGACAATCCGGAGCTGCTCGAGAAGGAGTGCTCCGCCTGCCATACGGACCTGGAAAAGGAGGTCCGGGAGACCCAGGCCCAGGTGGAGGCCCGTACCTACTCCATCGGCTATACGCTGATGTTCCTGAACCAGCGCATCGCCGCGGCCGATCAGGAGGGGACCTATACCGAGGAGAGGCTCGATGAGATCCGCTCCCTGGCCCGTGACGCCCAGTTCTATTGGGACTTCGTGTTCGTGGAGAACGCCGAGGGTGTCCACAACCCGAAGCTGACGGCCTACTGCCTGGACAAGGCGGAGGAGCTGTGCAACGAGGCCATGATGAAGTTTGATCCCATCATTGTGGAGAAGAAATAAGCCACGGCTTCCGACAACAAACAGAACAAGGGATCGCCGCTCACCCGATTCTGGGCAGGCGGCGATTCTTTCTTGGAGAGAGATCCATGAAGAGAGTATTACGCCCGCTGCTGTCCATGCGTCTGGCCAACACCCTGCTGGGGATCCTGGCCCTGCTGTGCGGACTCAGCTCGCTGCTCCCCCAGGGCAGGGAGCTGCCCTTCTATGCGGAAAACTACCCCCGGGCCTATACGCTGATCTACCGCACGCACTTTTACGATGTGTTCAACAGCTGGTACTTCGCGCTGCTGCTGGGGCTGCTGTGCCTGAGCATGCTGGTGTGCACGGCGAATATGTTCCGGCGCGCCCTCCGGAATGGCAGGCAGACGGCGGAGGAGGCCGCGGCGCTGCCCAAAACCGAGCCCCTGGAGCCGGGACAGCTGGAGGAGCTGCGCCGCTGGGCCGCCTCGAAGCACTGTAAGGAGGAGCAGATCGGCCAGAGCTATGTCTTCCGCAAAAACCGGCTGGGCTATTGGGGCCTTTTCGTCCTGCACCTGTCCATCTTGCTGGTGGTGGCCTTCGGCGTCTTCGCCCTGGTCCTGCCCAAGGTCAGTGATCTGGACTGCCGGGTGGGGGAGAGCGTGGAGCTGGACGATGGCACGCAGATCGCGGTGGACTCCTTCCGGCTTTACGACGAGAGCGGCAAGCTGGACTATGCAAGCCGGATCCGTATTACCCTGCCGGACGGGCGGGAGAGCCCGGCGCAGGAGATCAAGGTCAACTACCCCATGAGCTTCGGCTCGGTCAAGGTCTTCCAGTGGGAGTACGGCGTCAGCGGCGCGGTGATCGCCAGTCCGCAGGCGCAGATCATCGCCTATGTCGACGAGAAGATCGAGGACGAAGAGACGGCCCGGGCCATCGGCGAGGAGCTTTTGAAGCTGGAGAACGTGGAATCTGTGAAATTCATCTCCCGCAGAGAAGCCTATGAGCAGCTGATCCAGCGGGATCCCTCCCTGACGGAGATGGCCGACGAGACGATGCTGCGCCACCGCTTTGTCCTCGGCCTGAAGGATACGGAGCGGCTGGAGGAGACCCTCGCGGAAGCGGAGAAGATCCCGGGCGTCGCGAAGGCGAAGGGGAATATCTACCGTACCTTGGACATCTTCCAGCAGCGCATCGATTTGAGCGAACCGGCTTTTCTGTCCGAGGACGGGCTGAGCGGACTGATGTTCCTGGGACTCTATGAGGGGCATCCGGAGGGAAAAGAAGAAGAGAGCACGGCCTTTTACCGGATCCAGGTGGTCAGCGACGGACTCGAAATGCCCGCTGTTGACATCCTGCCCGGGGAGAGCGTCAGCGTCGGCGACTGGGACTATGTGTTTCAGGACCCCTGGGTGACGGGTCTGCGCGTCAAGCAGATGCCCTTCCCCTACGCCAACTCTCTGCTGGAGGCGGCCATGGTGTTGATGCTGGTTGGCCTTTTCCTGTGCTTCTTCCTCCAGCCGGTGCTGGTCTGCGCCGATGAGACCGGCTATACGGTGGCCGGCCCCCGGCCGGAGAAAACGCGGCTGGAGCTTCGCCGCAGGCTGCGGAAGGAGGCGGAAGAGAAATGAAGACTCTGTTTTTTGCCTCCATGATCCTGTATGCCTTGGCGCTGCTGATCCAACTCATCGGTATCCTGGGAAAGAAAGACAGCTTCAAGAAGGCCGCTTGGGCTTCCTACCTGCTGGGCTTCGGAGCCCATTTGGTCTATTTCGTCTGGCGCGGCCTGGTTGCCCAGCGGCTGCCTCTGGCCAGCCAGTTTGAATTTGCCTGCGGCCTGGCCCTGTGCATCCCCGTGGTGCTGCTGCTGGCGAGAAACCGCATGGACCTGAACTGGATCGCCGTCACCGGCATGGCCGCCACCGCCCTGATCCAGGGCTACGCCTCTCTGCAGCGCATGGAGATCAACGAGCTCATGCCCGCCCTGCGCAGCTTCTGGTTTACCTTCCACATCGGCGCCGCCGCCCTGTCCTACTCCATCTTTCTGGTGGCCGCCTGCGTGGCTGCCCGCTATGTGCTGCAGCACAAAAAGGGCGAGGCGGAGGACAGCCTGCGGATGCGGCAGCTGGAATATCTGAGCTTTCGGCTGACAGCGCTGGGCTATCTCCTGCTGACGGCGGTGATCGTCATCGGCGCGGTCTGGGCCGAGGCTGCCTGGTCCGCCTACTGGACCTGGGACCCCAAGGAGGTTTGGGCCCTGATCACCTGGATCATCTACACGGTGTATTTCCACCAGCGCCTGTCCCGGGAACGGAGCGGACTGTGGCTGAGCTGGTATGTGATCCTGGCGGTGCCTGCGTTCCTGTTCACCTTCGCCGGCGTCAACAAGCTGATCCCCGGCCTGCACTCCTACGGCTGATCCCCCGATTTTCCCGCCTGAGCAGGAACCTTTTTCCCGCCCCGGCGTCAAAATAGCGTAAGGATTCAACAAAATGGTCGTTTGAAAGAAGGAGGAAGCAATCTATGTACAACGTTGTTCCCTATCTGCCCTGGATCGTCCTGGGCGTCGCGGTTCTCGCCATTCTCGCCAGCGGTTATGTCAAGGCCCCGCCCGATATGGCCTACATCATCTCCGGCCTCCACAAGAAGCCGCGGATCCTCATCGGCAAGGCCGGCGTCAAGATCCCCTTCCTGGAGCGGCTGGATAAGCTGTCCCTGGGCGCCATCCAGATCGACGTGAAGACCGGCTCCGCCGTTCCTACCGCCGAGTACATCAACGTGAAGGTGGACTCCACCGTCTCCGTCCGGGTGGGCCGGGAGCCGGAGAGCATCGCCCTGGCCGCCCAGAACTTCCTGAACGTGAGCCGGGAGCAGATTGCCCGGAAGATCAACGATCTGCTGGAGGGCAACATCCGTGAGATCGTGGGCCAGATGCGCCTGACCGAGATGGTGGGCGACCGGAAGCTGTTCAGCGAGAAGGTCCAGGCCAACGCCGTGCCCGACCTGCGGGCCTTCGGTTTGGAGCTGATCACCTTCAACGTCCAGAATTTTATCGACGATAACGACGTCATCACCAACCTGGGCATCGACAACGTGGAGCAGATCCGCAAGGGCGCCGCCATCGCCAAGTCCAACGCCCAGCGCGAGATCGCCATTGCCGAGGCCGCCAACGCCAAGCAGGCCAACGACGCCAAGGTCCAGGCCCAGGAGGAGATCGCCGAGCGCAACAACGACCTGGCCATCCGGCAGGCACGGCTCCAGAAGGAGGCCGACCAGGAGCGGGCCCAGGCTGAGGCAGCCAAGGGCATCGAGGCGGAGAATCAGCGCAAGCTGAAGGAAGTTGCCGAGACTGACGCCAACATCGCCCGCGCCCAGCGGGAGGCCGAGCTGAAGCAGAAACAGATCGAGCTGAAGGAGTACGAGCTGGACGCTCTGGTCCGCAAGCAGGCGGATGCCGACAAGTACCAGGCGGAGAAGATCGCCGAGGCGGAGCTGGTGGCCCGCCAGCGCAAGGCGGACGCCGAGCGCTACGAGCAGGAGCAGGCGGCGCAGGCCCGCATGAAAGCCGCTGAGGCCGCCAAGTTTGCCAAGGAGCAGGAGGCCGCCGGTATCCGCGCCGTAGGCGAGGCGGAGGCCGAGGCCATCCGCGCCAAGGCGCTGGCCGAGGCGGAGGGTATCGACAAGAAGGCCGAGGCCATGAAGAAGTACGGCGAGGCCGCCATCATCGAGATGATCGTGGGCGCCCTGCCGGAGATCGCCAAGAACGTGGCCGAGCCCCTGAGCAAGGTGGACAAGATCACCATGTACGGCGAGGGCAACAGCGCCAAGCTTATCGGCGACATCGTCAACGGCACCACCCAGATCACCGAGGGCATGACCCAGGGCCTGGGCCTGGACCTGCGGGCCCTGCTGGCCGGCGCTCTGGGCGGGAAGCTGGCCGCCGCGCCGGAAAAGAAGGAAGAGCCGGCCCCCGCGGCCCAGGTTCCCGCGCCGACCCAGCTCCCCCTCGAGGACGAGGAGATCTGACCGCTCAACACACATGAAAAATGCGCCCTCCGGCTTTCGCCGGAGGGCGCAGACTATTGGGAGATGATTTGAATGGCCGGGGCTTATACTAAAACCTAATAGAAATCAGACAATCTTTGCGGCTGGATTCGCGCCATGCTTCGTTGCTTTCCTTGCAAATATATCTCCATTATTCGCTGCGAAAAGCGCCTCGCCTGACACAAATCCATCTCGCAAATCTTTGTC
>JAFWQQ010000049.1 GCA_017545165.1 Oscillospiraceae bacterium | reverse complement strand
ATTCCTTTGCTGTTTGTTTTCGAAACTTTAAGATCGCTGAATTCAGCACTGAGAACGGAAAGCTCCTCAATCGTTCGATCTCAAGGCTGTGAATGTGTATACCATGTTCCTTCACACTTGTATACCATGTTTCTCTTGACAGTAGGGTCGCCCCTACGGAGCGTCTTATGGATCACATCATCAAAGCCATCGACCCCACGAGCCCCCTGCGGCACCACGTGCAGGTCGGAGACAATTTGATATCCATCAACGGCAAGCGGGTGCTGGACGTGCTGGACTACAAGTTCTATGCCTACGACACCCGGCTGGACGTGCTGCTGCGCCGCCCGGACGGGACGGAGTATCACGTCCCCGTCCACAAGCGGGAGGGCGGCGACCTGGGCCTGGATTTCGAGAGCTATCTGATGGACCGGCCCCGCTCCTGCGCCAACGCCTGCGTCTTCTGCTTCATCGACCAGCTGCCGCCGGGCATGCGGAAAACTATGTATTTCAAGGATGACGACGCCCGGCTCAGCTTCCTGCTGGGCAACTACATCACCCTCACCAATCTCTCCAAACGGGAGATCCAGCGGATCATCGACCTGCACGTGAGCCCGGTGAACATCTCCGTCCACACCACGGACCCGGCGCTCCGCTGCCGGATGCTGCGCAATCCCCGGGCGGGGGAGAGCATCGAGGTGATGCGCCGCTTCGCGGAAGCCGGCATCGTCATGAACTGTCAGATCGTCTGCTGCCCCGGCTGGAACGACGGGGAGGCCCTGCAGCGCAGCATGGAGGATCTGGCGGCGCTGTACCCGGCGGTGCACAGCGTCAGCATCGTGCCGGTGGGCCTCACGAAGTACCGCGAGGGCCTGGAAAAGCTCTCGCCCTTCACCCCGGAGCACGCCGCGGAGACCATCGACCAGGTCACCGCCTTCGGCGATACCTGTGTGGAGAAATACGGCACCCGGATCTTCTGGTGCGGGGACGAGCTGTATCTGGAGGCCGGACGGGAACTGCCGCCGGACGAGTTTTATGAGGAGCATACCCAGCTGGAAAACGGCGTGGGGATGCTGCGCCTGCTGGAGACGGAGTTCCGCTCCGCCCTGAAGCTCTCCGACAAGCCCGACGGGGTGCCCTTCTCCATCGCCACCGGCACCGCTGCGGCGCCCTTCTTCGAGGGCCTGCTGGCGGAGGCCAAGCAGCGCTGGCCGGAGCTGGACGGCCGGGTCTACGCCATTGAGAACGACTTCTTCGGCCACAGCATCACCGTGGCCGGCCTCGTCACCGGCGGGGATCTGATCCGCCAGCTGAAGGGCAGGGACCTGGGCAAGCGGCTCTTCATCTCCCAGAACATGCTGCGCCGGGAGGAAATGGACTTCCTGGACGACGTGAAGCTGGAGGAGGCCGCGGCGGCCATGGGCCTGCCCATCTATCCCACCGAGTCCGACGGCTTTGCCCTCTGGGACGCCATCTCCGGGGACGCTCTGCCGGAGGTGCATATCCCCCGGCCCGCCCGGGAGGAGACGGAGTACTATCGGTACAACCAGAATTGAGGCGGCTTTTATGGCACAAGATATCTGTGTCCCTGTGGGCGAGGGCTATGTGAACGTCCGCGTGGGCGCCATCATCCGGAAGGACGGCAAGCTCCTCATGGTGACCAATGACGAGCTGCACTACTGCTACTCCGTCGGCGGCCGGATCCAGTTCGGCGAGAGCGCCGAGGAGGCCATGCGCCGGGAGCTGCGGGAGGAGACCGGCTATGATCTGGAGATCGATCGCCTGGGCTTCATCCACGAGGATTTCTTCCGGGGCGACCTGGGCAAAACGAAGGACAAGCTGATTTACGAGATCGGCTTCTATTACTATGTGAAGATGCCGGAGGACTTTTCTCCCCGCTGCGATGTCAGCGTGGAGGAGGGCTCCGGGGAGCATCTGACCTGGATCGATCCCCATGGGGATACGACCATTTATCCCGCCTTTTTCCGGACGGAGCTGGACAAGCCCTGTTCCGGCGTCCGCCACGTTGTGACGGACGAACGGGAGTGAACGAAAACGAAGGACCCCTATCGGCGCTTCGCGCCACTTCCCCCGAAGGGGGAAGCTATAAGGAAGGACCCCTATCGGCGCTTCGCGCCACTTCCCCCGAAGGGGGAAGCTATAAGGAAAGGTGATTTTAATGTCCAGACCTTTGGTCGCCATCGTGGGGAGACCCAATGTTGGCAAATCCATGCTTTTCAACCGCCTGGTGGGGCAGCGCCTCTCCATCGTGGAGGACACCCCCGGCGTCACCCGGGACCGGCTCTATGCCGAGTGCGAGTGGTGCGGGCGGAAATTCGATATGGTGGACACCGGCGGCATTGAGCCCAGCACCGACAGCGAGATCCTGCTCTTCATGCGGGAGCAGGCCCAGATCGCCATCGACGCCGCCACCGTCATCATCTTTGTCACCGACCTGCGCACCGGCGTCACCGCCGCGGACCAGGAGGTGGCCAACATGCTCCTGCGCTCCGGCAAGCCCGTGGTCCTGGCCGTGAACAAGGCCGACTCCACCGGCGACACGGACCTGGGAGTCTACGAGTTCTATTCCCTGGGCCTGGGGGATCCCATCCCCACCTCTGCCGTCCACGGCCACGGCACCGGCGATCTGCTGGACGAGTGCCTGAAGTACTTCCCGCCCGCCGAGGAGGAAGAGGAGGAAGAGGACCTGATCAAGGTCGCCATCATCGGCAAGCCCAACGTGGGCAAGAGCTCCCTGGTCAACCACATCCTGGGGGAGAAGCGGGTCATCGTCAGCGACGAGGCCGGCACCACCCGGGACGCGGTGGACACCGTTTACGAGAACGAGCTGGGACGCTATATGTTCATCGACACCGCCGGCATCCGCCGCAAATCCAAGGTGGACGAGCGGGTGGAGAAGTTCTCCGTCATGCGGGCCCAGCTGGCCATCGAGCGGGCGGACGTGTGCCTCATCATGATCGACGCCCGGGACGGCGTCACCGATCAGGACACCAAGATCGCGGGCCTGGCCCACGAGGCCGGCAAGGCCAGCATCATCGTGGTGAACAAGTGGGACCTGGTGGAGAAAGAGACCGGCACCATGGAGAAGATGCGCAAGGACATCCTGCGGGACCTGAGCTTCATGAGCTATGCCCCGGTGCTCTTTATCTCCGCCCTCACCGGCCAGCGCACCAACCGCATTTTCGAGCTCATCAACTATGTCAACGACCAGAGCAACATGCGCATCACCACCGGTATGCTGAATAACGTCCTGGCCGACGCCCAGGCGCGGGTCCAGCCCCCCACGGACAAGGGCAAGCGCCTGAAGATCTACTACATGACCCAGACGGGGATCAAGCCCCCCAACTTTGTGATCTTCTGCAACAGCAGGGAGCTCTTCCACTTCTCGTATCAGCGTTATCTGGAAAACCAGATCCGCTCCGTGTTCGGCCTGGAGGGTACGCCTGTGCGTATCGTGATCCGCCAGAAGGGAGACAAGGAATGATTCTCAACTGGATCCTGCTGCTGATCGTTGCCTTTGTGGCCTACACCACAGGCAGCATCAACACCCAGCGGGTGGCCTCCCGCTATGTGTTCCACAAGGACCTGACCAAGCTGGGCCAGGGGAACGTGTGGATGTCCAACTTCCGCCGCCTCTTCGGATGGAAGGGCTACGTCAAGCTCCTGCTGGTGGAGACGGTGAAGGACCTGCTTCCGCTGGGTCTTGGCGCGCTGCTCATCTATTTTCGCGGCCGGGCGGACATCGGCGTCGCCTTCGCGGGCTTCTGCCTGATGATGGGCAAGCTCTGGCCTGTGTTCAACCACTTCCGGGGCGGCCACGGCTGCGTGGCCCTGGTCCTGATCGGCCTGCTGATCGAGCCCTCTGTGGGCGTCATCGCCGCGCTGGGCGTGGCGGCCGGGGTCTGGATTTTCAAGAGTCTGACCATCGGCGCCGTGGCCGGCGCCGTGGGCATGGCCGCGGTGGCCGTGATGCAGGTAGACCAGCGCCTCATCCTGATCCTGACGGCGCTCATCTGCCTTCTGGTGGTAGTGCAGCACATCCCCGGCCTGCGCCGGGTATTCCGCCGGGAAGAGGAAAAGCTGAGCAAGGTGGACGATATCAGCTACAAATTTGACGAAAAATTCTGATATAAACTGCGTCCCCACGGGGGACCGCGTGAAAAACACCTGCCAAATAGCGGGTGTTTTCGCGCTTTTCTTGACTTTTTCGCTATGCTATAGTAAATTGTACAGATGAGGTGAGAGATTCGATGGATTTTTTGGAGCTGCTGCTGATCGCAGTGGGCCTGAGCATGGACGCCTTTGCCGTGTCCGTGTGCAAGGGGCTGAGTGTGAAGAAGCTGGAGCCGAAACACGCGTTGCTGGTTGGCCTGTATTTCGGCGGGTTTCAGGCTTTGATGCCGGTGCTGGGCTGGCTGCTGGGCTCCCGTTTTGAAACCATGATCACCAGTGTGGACCACTGGGTCGCCTTCCTCCTGCTGGCGCTGATCGGCGGCAACATGATCCGGGAATCCTTCTCCAAGGAAGAGGAGATGAACGACGATTTCGGCGTCAAAACCATGCTGCTGCTGGCCGTTGCCACCAGCATCGACGCGCTGGCCGTGGGCATCACCTTTGCCTTCCTCTCGGTGAAGATCCTGCCGGCGGCGGGGACCATCGGCGTCACCACCTTCCTGCTGTCCGTGGTGGGCATCTATATCGGCCGGGCCTTCGGCGCCCGGTGGAAGTCCCGGGCGGAGCTGGCCGGCGGCGTCATCCTCGTCCTGATCGGGCTGAAGATCCTGCTGGAGCATCTGGGAATTCTTGGCTGAGGATCTGAGAAAAAAGCGGGAACAAAAGGAACTTTGAAACGTCAGTTCCCCTGTGGGTGGACTCTCTCCCGGCGGACCGGGCAATTCTTAATAAATCATAAATTCGCGCCGGAGCGACTGTTTTTTGTTGGAAACATGTGGTATAGTAGGCGCAACGGAAAACAAGCGCAGGATGCGAAGAGGCGCCAGGCTGCGGCCGACGCCGGAACGCGGACTCGCAACATAGAAGAGGGGCGATCAAATGCCTGAAAAAAAGACAAAGACAAAGACGAAAGCGAAGAAGAGCTCAGCGGGGAAAAAGCGGCTGAGACCTTCTGTGAAAATCATCCTGGCGGTCCTGGCAGTGCTGATCCTGGTCTTTGCCGGGATCCGGATCTACCGCTGGAACGCCCAGCGGGGAGACAGCCGGGTGATCGTGCTGGTGAATCCCTGGAACACGGTGGACAACAGCGATTTCACCCCCAGCCTGCAGACTGTGGACGGCGTCCAGGTGGACAAGAGCTGCGCCGGCGAGCTGGAAAAGCTGCTGGCGGATTGCCGGGCGGCCGGGGTTTCGATCAAGTTGAGCGCCGGTTACCGCAGCGCGGAAGAGCAGCTCCAGGTCTTCGAAGATGAAGTGAGCCGCCAGATGCAGTCCGGCTATTCCGCCGACACGGCCTATGCCATGGCGGAGCAGAACGTGGGCGCCTCCGGGACCAGCGAGCATGAGCTGGGCCTGGCCGTGGATGTGGAAGGCGAGGCCGCCCAGGGCTGGATGCAGGAGAACGCCTGGCGCTATGGCTTCATCCTCCGCTATCCGGAGGGGAGTGAGGCCGTCACCGGCCGCAGCGCCGACAGTGCCCATTTCCGCTATGTTGGCCTGACCGCCGCAGAGCAGATCAACAGCCTGGGCATCACCCTGGAGGAATACATGGGGATGTTCTACACCCAGGATGCGGAAGTCGAGGTCACCAACTAGTCAATAAGAGGCAAAAAAGCCGAAGGACGGGAAAACCCCGCCCTTCGGCTTTTTTGCGCTTATTCAGACAAAGGCGTATTGTTTCAGCCGCTCCATGGCCTCCTGCAGCAGGCTCAGGGGCAGGGCCAGGTTCAGGCGGATGGAGTCCGGCCAGAAAAAGCTCTCCCCGTTCTGCCAGATGACTCCGGCCCGAATGCCTCTGCCCAGCAGCTCCTGAATGGAGACGCTGTGGGTCCGGCACCAGTCGCCGCAGTCCAGAAACAGCATGTAGGTCCCCTGGGAGCGCATGACGGACACCCCGGGGAAGTGCTCGGCGATGAAATCGCAGGCATAGCGGAGGTTGCCGTCGACGACGGCGCACATCTCGTCCACCCAGGCGCCGCCCTTGGTGTAGGCGCCGATCAGGGCCTCCATGCTGAGCACGTTCTGGTTATTGTAGTGGCTCAGCTCGCTCTCCTTCCGCAGCCGGTCCCGGAGCAGGGGATCGTAGACCACATGGTAGGAGCCGATGAGCCCCGCCAGGGAGAAGGTCTTGCTGGGGGCGTAGAAGGCCAGGGTGCGTTTCTTCGCGTCCTCGGACACGCTCTGTGTGGGGATATGCCGATAGCCCGGCATGATGATGTCCGACCAGATCTCGTCGGAGATCACGAGGCAGTTGTTGGCGGCGTAGATCTCCATGGCCTTTTCGATCTCTTGCCGCTCCCAGACCCGGCCCGTGGGATTGTGGGGGGAGCAGAAGATGGCCAGGTGGATCTTGTTTTCCTTGAGCTTCCGGTCCATGTCCTCGTAGTCCATGCGCCAGATCCCGGCCTCGTCCCGGACCAGATCCGTGTGGACCGCCGTGCGCCCCACGCTGTTCAGCACATGGGTGAAGCCCACATAGACCGGGGCGTGGAGCAGGATCTTGTCGCCGGGGGCCGTGAGCATGCGGATGGCGCTGCTGACTCCGCCGAGAACGCCGTTTTCGTAACCGATGCAGTCCTTGTCCAGATCGCATACGCCCTTGCGGTCCCGGTGCCAGTCCAGGATGGCCCGGTAATAGCGCTCCGGCTCACGGAAATAGCCGAAGTTGGGGAACTTCTCCCGCTCCGCCAGAGCCTCCAGGATGCAGGGGGCGGTGGGGAAGCTCATGTCCGCCACCCACATGGGGATGGGGGAGAAGCCCTCGTCCACCTTCCCGTCGGGGAAGGGGATGATGTCGGCGGCAATGATGTCGTGACCCTGTCGGTCCAGGATCGTGGTGAAATCGTAAGTCATGTCTTTCCTACCTCAATCGTGTGGATTACCAGTCGCTGTCCCAGTCGGTGCTTCCGCTGTCCCAAGAGTCATAGTCGGAGCTATCCCAATCCGAGTCATCACTGTCCCAGGAATCATAATCGGAATCGGTACTGGAGGAGGTGCCGACGGTGCTGGACTGCAGATCGTCCCAGGTGCTGGACTCGCGAAAATCGCTGACGCCCCATTCGGTGTCCCAGTCGTCGCCAAGGCCATACGCCTCGTATTCTGATTCCGGGAAAGCATCCGTGGGATACCAGAACCCGGTGCTGTCTTCGTCTGCCGAATAATACCAGTCGTCGCCGTAGTGGTAGTAGACCCCGTTGTCCTCCGGGCTGCGATAATACCCGTCACTGCGGTGGTTCAGACGATCCGAGCAGGAGCTGGCGATCGCCGTAAGCAGAACGAGCAGCAGAAAGAGCCGGAAAGGATGTTCCGTCAGCAGGGAGAGAAAGTCTCCCCGTCGATGCCTTCTGGAGGAGGCGGACCGGCTGCCGGAGCCGGCGCTGCGGGAGACGGGAATGGGTTTCCCATCGGGATAAATGCCCCGGCGGTGGCACTCTTCCAGAAGCTTGTTGTAGATCTCCCGGACGCCCCGCTCCTCGAACCGGCCGCGGTAGCGGATGGCCCGCTCGCCGTCGGCCTTGTTCTTGTAGACCACCACCTCGTCCCCGTCCCGGTAAATGCCGAAGGCCTTGGGCTGGCGGTAGTCCTCGCCGATGAAGAAGCGCATCTTCCGCAGGGGCATGTTGTGGGCGCGGCAGAAGGCCTGCAGCTCCTCAATGGTTTTGGGCTTCTGGTTCGGGGCGGCCGGCTCTGTGCCATACAGCTCGTTGGGCGCGCCGCAGCCGGGGCAGTTCTTCTGGTCCGAGGGGACCACACTGCCGCAGTAGGGGCAGGTGACGATACTTGCCATGGGGGAAGCCTCCTTTTGGGAATTGCCGAAGCATGTCGGCAAAAAGCGCCGCAGCCGGTGGCGCGATCGGCGAAAACGATGAAAGCGCGAGAATACGTCGGAAGGGCGTTTCTTACCAGCCAATTCCATTATATGCGGAATGCCGCGCATTTTCAAGGATAGATTCGCACCCCCGCCCGCCCTAGGTCCACCCCGCTGTCATCCTGAGCGTCGGCGAAGGATCTTGCCCCCGGCGCAGGGCCCGGTTGTTCATGGAAATCGCGTCAGCGGCAGAAATTCTTCGTCGGCTTCGCCTCCTCAGAATGACAGGGAGGGCAGCGGTGTTCCTCTCCGTCGTCGTCTTCGCGGAAAGCTGCGCCGCCGCGCTTGCTCCTCGCGCGCGTCTGTGATATGATCATATTGTCTGACAGAAAAAAGCCGCAGGGGCCAACGGCCCGCTGCGGAAGAGAGAAGAGGAGATTTCCCATGAAAAAGCTGCTGGCCCTTCTGCTTGCGCTGGCCCTGCTGCCGGCGCTCTGTGCCTGCGGCGGCAACGCTGCCGAGACTTCTGCTCCGGCCACCGAGGCGCCCGCCGAGACTTCCGCTCCAGTCACCGAGGCGCCCGCCGAGACTTCCGCTCCGGTCACCGAGGCACCCGCCGAGACTTCCGCTCCGGCCACCGAGGCGCCCGCCGAGACTTCCGCTCCGGTCACCGAGCCGCCCGCCGAGACTTCCGCTCCGGCCACCGAGCCGCCCGCCGAGACTTCCGCTCCGGCCACCGAGGCGCCCGCCGAGACTTCTGCTCCGGCCACCGAGGCGCCCGCCGAGACTTCCGCTCCGGCCACCGAGGCGCCTGCCGAGACTTCTGCTCCGGCTACCGAGGCGCCCGCCGAGCTTTGGGTGAAGGACTTCTATCTGGATCCCTTCGAGACGCCGACGGAGGACTATTATCTGGGTACTGCCGCCCCGGTGGAGGGCAGCTACAACAGCGGAAGCGTTACCAAAGGGCCCTTGAAGGCGGAGCTGCGTGTCGATGCGGAAAGAATCTGCGTCTTCCTCTATGAGGATGGCGATAAGCAGGTGAAAAATCCCGGCCTGGAGGATATTTCCTGCCAGGTCTCCGTCAAGCGGGCGGACGGCGCCGTCTTCCAGGCACAGGGCCTTCTCTCCAGCGGGGGAGACTGCGTGATCGTCCCCGAGGACCAGGCCCGGATCCTCCTTTCCGGCGGGGATCCGTCCGCAGAGGAAAACAGCATTGCCGCGGCGCTCTGCGACGAGGGCGGAGAGATCAGCTTTTACATCACCCGCGCCGATCTGCCGGCCACGAACTATCTTTTCTCCGTGAGCTGCGGAAATTTCGCCGCGCTCTATGACGCGGAGATCGCCCAGCCGATCCGGACGCGGGCCTACACGGAGGCTGAAGCCCTGCTGGCGGCGGAGGACTATGACGGGGCCATTGCTGCGTTTACGGCCTTGGGGGAATACCGGGATGCGAAAGACCGGGTTCCCGCCGCACAAAAGGCCAAGCTTGAGGCGCAGAACGCCGCAGCTTATGCCGCAGCCGAAGCCCTCCTTGCCGCCGAGGATTTCGATGGCGCTATCGCCGCGTTTGAGGCCCTGGGGGAGTACCGGGATGCGAAAGACCGGGTTCCCACCGCCCGGGAGGCAAAGCTCGAAGCACAGAACGCCGCCGCTTATTCCACAGCCGAAGCCCTCCTTGCCGCCGAGGACTACTACGGCGCCATTGCCGCGTTTACCGCCTTGGGCGAGTACAGCGACAGCGCCCAGCGGGTGGAGCAGGCGGAGCAGGCATGGGTTGAGGTCCAAGCGCGTTTTTCTGCCGGGTGGAAGACCATTGCCGCTGGCTGGCACACCGTGGGTCTGCGGGCCGACGGGACCGTTTTGGCGGTCGGCGATAACTCGCACGGCCAGTGCGATGTCTCCGACTGGACGAATATCGTGGCCATCGCCGCCGGCCGTTATCACACCGTGAGCCTGCGGACGGATGGAACCGTCGTGGCGGTTGGCGCTAACTATGACGGCCGGTGCGAAGTCTCCGACTGGACGGATATCGTAGCTATTGCCGCCGGCTATTATCACACCGTGGGCCTGCGGGCCGACGGGACCGTTTTGGCGGTCGGCGATAACTCGTACGGCCAGTGCGAGGTCTCCGACTGGACGGACATCGTAGCCCTTGTCGCCGGCTATTATCACACCGTGGGCCTGCGGGCCGACGGGACCGTTTTGGCGGTCGGCGATAACTCGTACGGCCAGTGCGAGGTCTCCGACTGGACGGACATCGTGGCAGTCGCCGCTGGCGGGAACCACACCGTGGGTCTGCGGGCGGATGGTACCGTGGTGGCGACAGCGATAATGGATAGCGACTGGGATTATGGTCAGTGTGAAGTCTCCGACTGGACGGACATCGTGGCAGTCGCCGCTGGCTGGAACCACACCGTGGGTCTGCGGACGGACGGCACCGTGGTGGCGACAGCGATAATGGATAGCGAATGGGATTATGGTCAGTGTGAAGTCTCCGACTGGACGGATATCGTAGCTATTGCTGCCGGCTTTGCTCACACCGTGGGCCTGCGGTCGGATGGCACCGTGGTGGCGGTTGGCGCTAACTATGACGGCCGGTGCAAAGTCTCCGACTGGACGGACATTCGTCTCCCCGTTGCGGCCAAGGCTTCCCCCACGCTGACAACCGCGCCCGTAACGACGCCGGTCCCGACACCCACGCCTCGTCCAACGCCGACGCCCACGCCCACGCCTCGTCCAACGCCCACACCCACGCCTCGTCCAACGCCCACACCCACGCCTCGTCCAACGCCCACACCCACGCCTCGTCCAACGCCCACGCCCACGCCTCGTCCAACGCCGACGCCCACGCCCACGCCTCGTCCGACGCCCACGCCCACACCTCGTCCGACGCCCACGCCCACGCCGACGCCCACGCCCACACCCACGCCGACGCCCCGTCCAACGCCTTAGGGGAGGCCCCTCCCGCTGCCCCGCGCCCATGCTCCGCTTTCCGCATCCCCCGGGTTCTGTCATTGCGAGACAGTGCGCACACTGTCGTGGCAATCCGTCCCCCATCATTTCTCTTGCCTCGCACCTACGTCCATCCGCGCCCGTAGCGCCGAGCATCCCGACGCGCGGGGAGCGCGTGACGTTCCAAGCTCTGCTTGCTCGGCGTCGTCCCGTCTCGAGCCAACGTATCGTCATGCACCCGTAGGAGCCGTGGTCCTCGGCGGCCCGACGTCTCGTCTTCCGCTTCCGCCTTGCACCCTCCCGCGCGGCAAGCCCCCAACAACAAACGACCGTGAGGCGGATTCGCAGCCTGTGCGAATCCGCCTCACGGTTTTTGAGAACTCAATTCAGAAAGTCCCGCAGCTTCTTGGAGCGGCTGGGGTGGCGGAGCTTGCGCAGGGCCTTGGCCTCGATCTGGCGGATGCGTTCACGGGTGACGTTGAACTCCTTGCCCACCTCCTCCAGGGTACGGGTGCGGCCGTCGGCGATGCCGAAGCGCAGCTCCAGCACCTTCTTCTCCCGGGGAGCCAGGGTGTCCAGCACCTCCTCCAGCTGCTCCCGCAGCAGGGAGAAGGAAGCGGCCTCAGAGGGCTCGGAGGCATCCTCGTCGGGGATGAAGTCGCCCAGGTGGGAGTCCTCCTCCTCGCCGATGGGGGTCTCCAGGCTCACGGGCTCCTGGGCGATCTTCAGGATATCCCGGACCTTTTCCACGGGCATGTCCATCTCCTCGGCGATCTCCTCGGCGCTGGGGTCGTGGCCCAACTCCTGCAGCAGCTGACGGGAGACGCGGATGGTCTTGTTGATGGTCTCCACCATGTGCACAGGGATGCGGATGGTACGGGCCTGGTCGGCGATGGCGCGGGTGATGGCCTGGCGGATCCACCAGGTGGCGTAGGTGGAGAACTTGTAGCCCTTGGTGTAATCAAACTTCTCCACGGCCTTGATGAGACCCAGGTTGCCCTCCTGGATCAGGTCCAGAAACAGCATGCCGCGGCCCACGTAGCGCTTGGCGATGGACACCACCAGGCGAAGGTTGGCCTCCGTCATGCGGTGCTTGGCCTCCTCGTCCCCCTCGGACATCTTGATGGCCAGGGCCACCTCCTCCTCCGGCGTCAGCAGGGGCACCTTGCCGATCTCCTTCAGGTACATGCGCACCGGGTCGTCGGTGGAAAAGCTGTCGATCATGGCGTCGGTATCGACGATCTCCTCCTCGGGGACCTCCTCGATCTCGGCCAGATCCTCCACCTCGGGCAGGATGTCGTCGATAGGGGGCAGCGCGTCTTCTCCGCCTACGTCGATGTCCACGCCGTTCTGTTCCAGGGTCTCATAGAACTTGTTGATGACCTCGCTGTCCAGGTTCAGATCCTCCAGGATCTCCAGCTCCTTGGCGGAGAGCCGGCCCAGCTTCTTGCCCTTCTCCAGCAGTTCGTTCAGCTTTTCCTCCGGGGACTTCTGGGGCTCGTTGGCGTCCTTTTTCTTGGCGGGGCGCTTCTTGGGCTTGGGCAGCTCCGTCTCCTTCTGGTCCACGATATCGCTGGCGTTTGCCTCCTCCAGGAAGCGATCGGCCATGCTCTCCAGTTCTTCTTCGCTCAGTTTGATCTCGTCAGCCATTACTCATACCTCTTTCCTTTTTCTCTTTGCTTCTGTGCCAGCGCCAGCAGATCCAGCGGCGCATGATCCTGTTGTCTCTGTTCTTTGTGCTCTTGGATGCACTTGATGTAATCCTCCAGGGCCCTTTCGCCCTGCTGCAGGTTCACCGGGGCCTGCTGGATGCGCACCAGCAGGCTCATCTCCGGTCCCGTCAGCGCCTCGCCCAGGTTGGCGCTGCTCACGCTTTCGTGGCGCCGGAGCCGTTCCAGCAATACGCTGTAAATATGTCCCAGGGCCTCGGAGGAGAAGGCGGCGGCCTCCGGCAGATCCTCCCGGGCGCCCAGGGCGGGCTCCAGGCTCAGCAGCCGGATCAGGCCCTCCTCCGCCCGGGCGGACACCGGGTCCTCGTAGCGCAGCTCCTTCTCGTTGGGCTGGGCCTGCCGCTCGGGCCGCTCCTGCTGCCGCTCCTCTTCCCGGCTGGCCTTGGTCACCAGGCGCTTGCGGCGGCGCTCCACCTCGGCGCTGACCACGTCGTTGGGCACGCCGGCGAGATTTGCCACCCGCATGGCGTAGACCTGCCGCTCCACCGGGCCGGGGAGCCGGGCCACCAGGTCCGAGGCCTCCTTGAGGAACTCCACCTTCTGCTCGTCCTGGCTGAGGTCGTATTTCTCCGTCACGCCCCGCAGCCGGTAATCCACCTGGGTCTCCGAGCCCTCCAGCAGCTTGCGGAAGGCCTCGGGCCCCTTGGCCTTGATGAACTCGTCCGGGTCCTTGGCCCCGCTGAGCTGCAGGACTTTGACCTTCACGTCCAGCTTTTCCAGGATGCCGATGGCCCGCTGGGAGGCCTTCATCCCCGCCCCGTCGTTGTCGTAGGCGATGATGACCTGGCTGGTATAGCGGGATAGGAGCCTGGCCTGCTCCGGGGTCAGCGAGGTGCCCAGAGAGGCCACCGCCGAGTCGAAGCCGGCCTGGTGGAGAGACACCACGTCTATATTGCCCTCGGAGAGGATAATATATCCGCTTTTTGATTTTTTCGCCAGATTCAGGGCGAAAAGGTTGCGGCTTTTGTTGAATACCAGGGTCTCGGGGCTGTTCATGTACTTGGGCTCCCCGTCCCCCAGAATGCGGCCGGAAAAGCCGATGACGTTGCCCCGCACGTCGATCACCGGGAACATGAGCCGGTCCCGGAAGGTGTCGTAAAAGCCGCCGCTCTTGCCCCGGCGGACAAGGCCGGCGTCCGCCAGCTCAAAGTCCGAGTAGCCCTTCTGGCGCATGGCCTTCTCCAGACTGTCCCAGGTATCCGGAGCGAAGCCCAGGCCGAAGTTTTTGGCGGTGGCGGGGGAGATGCGGCGCCGGGCCATGTATTCCGCGGCCCGCTTGCCTCCCGGGCTGGACAGCTGCTCGTAGAAGAAGCGGGCGGCGTCCTTGTTCAGGGCCAGCATCCGGGCGCGCTTGCGGCTCTCGGCGTCGTCCTGCTCCTGGGGCATTGTCATACCCGCCCGGCGGGCCAGGAAGGCCACCGCGTCCCGATAGCCCAGGTTCTCGATCTCCATGATGAAGTTGATGACGCTGCCGCCCTTGCCGCAGCCGAAGCAGTGATAGATCTGCTTTTCCGGATTCACGGCGAAGGAGGGGGTCTTCTCACTGTGGAAGGGGCAGAGCCCGAACTGATTGGCCCCGCTGCGCTTCGAGAGCCGCACATAGCCGGACACCACGTCCACGATATCGTTTCGCTCCACCAGTTCGTCTATGAACTTTTCAGGAAACGGCATAAGGAATCACCTCCGGTGATTCTAGGTTTTAGTTCGTAGTTCGTAGTTCGTAGTTCGTAGATTCTATTTCGGATTTGCCGTCATTTTTGTCAGAATCCGTCCAATTTCAACACAGAGATGAAGACTCTTGTGTGCCTGTGCTTCCGAGAAATAATGCTGACGAACACATATCAGAAGTTGCGTTTCTACTTCAAATACAGACCCGCGTGCAATGGAAAGAAACTGTATAAAGTCTTTTCTTGTGTTTCGTCCTTGCCCTTCGGCGATATTTGAGGGAATGGAAACAACGGCCCTGCGCAACTGATTTGATAAAGCGAACTGTTCTTCTTTGGGAAGTTCTTTCACAAGGAGATAGACTTCATCGACAAGATCCATCGCTTTTTGCCAGACAATCAATTCCCGGTAACTGCAAAACGCCGTAACGATCCTCCGGTCAGCGATCTACTACGAACTACGAACTACGAACTAAACACTACGAACTATACACAGAGTTTTATTTCACCGACCACGCAAAGGGAATGAACAGCTCCCCGTATTTCTCCATGGCGTAGCCGTCGGTCATGCCGGAGATGTAGTCGCAGGCGGCGCGGCCCCGGCCCTCCCGCTCCACGATGGGCTGGAAGTCCTCGGGCAGGGCCTCGGGGTGGGCGGTGTAGTAGTCGAAGAGGCGGCCGAGGATGCCCTCCACCTTGCTCTCCTCGCTTTTGGCGACGGGATTGGTGTAGATATCGGAGTACATGAAGCCGTGGAAGAATTGAAAGGTCTCCTGCATGGCGGGGGACATTTTCAGCTCGCCCTGGCCGCTGTTTCGGATCAGGTCCGTCAGAAAGGCGTTGATGCGCTCGCTGTTCCGCTCCCCGCAGGCCTCCCGGATCCTCCGGGGCACGTCCTCGGGGGTGAGGATGCCGGCGCGGATAGAGTCGTCCAGGTCGTGGTTGATGTAGGCGATCCGGTCGCAGAGGCGGACTGTGGTGGCCTCCCGGGTGTCGTCGGGCGCGCCGTGGGTGTGGTTCAGGATGCCCATGCGGGTCTCATAGCAGAGATTCAGGCCCCGGCCGTCCCGCTCCAGCAGGTCCACCACCCGCAGGCTCTGCTCGTAGTGCTTGAAGCCGCCCTCGAAGATCTTGTTCAGGGCCCGCTCCCCGGCGTGGCCGAAGGGGGTGTGGCCCAGATCGTGGCCCAGGGCGATGGCCTCGGCCAGATCCTCGTTGAAGCGCAGGGCCCGGGCCACAGTGCGGGCCAGGCGGGTGACCTCCAGGGTGTGGGTCAGCCGGGTGCGGTAGTGATCCCCCTCCGGCTGGAGGAAGACCTGGGTCTTGTGCTTCAGGCGGCGAAAGGCCTTGGAGTGGGTGATCCGGTCAATGTCCCGCTGAAAGCAGGGGCGGATGTCGCACTCCGGCTCCGGCTGCAGGCGGCCCCGGCTGTTCTCGGAGAGCACGCCGTAGGGCCCGATCAGCACATGCTCCAGCTGCTCGCGCTCGATGCGCGGGATGCTCATGATCTCGCCTCCTTTTCTCCATGGAAGGACACAAATACTCTCGCAATCGGCTCTCGCCGATTTCCTCTTTGTTTTCCCATTTATCCTATACGACGCAAGTTTTTATTTCCCTTTTTTTATTTCCCGCTTTTTTTCTCAATCTTTTGGAGGAAGCGCGAAAAAAGACAGATTGTTGTCTGCGCCCGCCGCGGATTTCTCCTTGATTTCCTGCGGGACGGTTTTATAATAGAAGAGAAGAATACCGCAGCCTGCGCACGGCTCTGCGGGAAGGGAGAGGAGATTCCATGCAAAAGAAACTGCTTCTTTTGACTGCGGTGGTCTTGGCGTCGGTCCTGCTTTTCGCCGGGTCCATCATCCAGCCCTCCGGCTTTTGGATCGTCAACGGCATGGCGCAGCCGATCCTGCGCTGTACCGACGCCCAGAGCCTGGACTATTCCAACGAGGGCAGCGATATCCTCCGCTTTGTGGTGTATGTGGAGACGGATTATGATACCGACCTGGATGGGAAGCCGGATCTGATCAAGACCCTGGTGCAGCTTCCCCGCCCTGCGGCGGAGGGCGTCTTCCGGGTCCCGGCGATCTATGAGGCCAGGCCCTACATCGCCGGGATGTACGCATATCAGCCCTCTCTTCCCGGGGTGGGTGTTTCCGATTTTCAGGAGAGCGTCATGACGGCGGCGCCGGCCAAGCGGACGGCGGCGGGGACCATGTCCACCCTGGAGCTGGCCGCCCAGGCCGACCCGGCCGACTGGTACTATACCCTGGACAGCGACCCCTTCTCCCAGCAGTACCTGGGCAATCTCAGCGCCTATGACTACTTCCTGGTCCGTGGCTTCGCCGTGGTGCAGACGGCGGGCCTGGGCACCTGGGGCTCCGAAGGCGTGGAGTGCTGCTCCAGCGAGCTGGAGACCCAGGCCTTCAAGTGCGTGGTCGAGTGGCTGACCGGCGCCCGCAGCGCCTACACGGACCGGACCCACAACATCCGCGTGAATGCGGACTGGTGCAGCGGCAAGGTGGGCATGACCGGCCGCTCCTATGCCGGAGCCATGGCCTTCCAGGTGGCCTCCACCGGCGTGGAGGGCCTGGAGACCGTGGTGCCGGTGGCCGGCGTGGCCAGCTGGTACGACTATGCCAATTCCCAGGGGATCCCCTCCGGCCTGCTGGCCCGCTACGATTCGATCGCCGATCTGGCCACCCTGTGCGCCAGCCGTTTTGCCGGGGAGACGGACCCGGCGCTGCTGGAGCGCTACGAGAGCTATCTGGCCATGCTCCGGGACCAGCAGATCGCCCTGGAGGGGGACTTCGGCCCCTTCTGGGAGGCCAGGGACTATTCCGCCCGGAGCGGCTTCCGGGCCTCGGCCCTCATCGTCCAGGGCCTGAACGACGAGACGGTGCGCCCCAAGCAGTTTGACCTGATGCGCAGCGCCTTCCTCGCCTCCGGCTGTGAGGTGAAGTGCCTGCTGCACCGCAACGGCCATGTGACCCCCGCCAACGAGCAGACCGGGACAGATATCATGATCGGGGAGCACTGCTTCACGGAGTGGCTGAATCTCTGGTTCACCCATACCCTTCTGGGGGTGGACAACGAGGCCGCCCAAATGCCCTCCATCCTGGTCCAGAGCAATGTGGACGGGAGCTTTACCGGCCTGGAGGCTTGGAACAACGGCTGCAAACAGCACATGGTCCCCACTCTTGACGGGGAATCCACTGTTTCCGCCGAGGGCGCCCACATGTGCAACTATAATCTTCTGAACGAGAGCTTTGACGGCAGTTCCGGACCGGATCGCCTGCTGTGGAGCAAAAAGATCACGGAGGAGATCACCATCAACGGCCCGGTGCTGGTGCATCTGCGGGTGAAGACCCGGGATGTGGAGAACAAGGCCCTCATGCTGGGCGCGGTGCTGGTGGACCAGGCCGATGAGCCCTTCGCCTGCTTCGACACGGGCGCCATCGGCGTTCTGGAACAGCGCCTCGTCCGGGAGAATGGCCTGGACCGGGGCGAGGGCGCGGAGCCCTATGATCTGGTGGAGTGGGTCCAGACGGAGAAAAACCGCTGCATCGTGAGCTACGGCAGCCTGGACCTGCACGATCCCGGGTCCGGCTACCTGCCCGCCAGCGCCGTCCGGGCTGCGGAGCCCATCCGGGCAAACGAATGGTATGATTACACGCTGTACCTGCAGCCCACCTGCTACACCCTGCCCGCCGGGCACCGGCTGGAGCTGTACATCGTGCCCTTCTGCGGCTTCTCGGACGACAGTGCCCTCTACGACTCCAACTCGCCGGGGCAGCTGCGCGGCATGGGCCTGGATCCCAAGACCCTGGTCCCCTTTACCCGGGACTACAGCTTCACCGTGGACAACAGCCAGAGCTTCGCGGAGCTGCCCGTGGTCGGCCCGGCCCCGGAGCCCGAGCCTGTCATGGTGCTTCCCGGCTCCTCTGAGCAGCCTTCCGGCGACTTTACCCCGTACCTCATGGGGAGAGACACGTTCTACAGCGACTCCGGCACCTTCCTGAACATTCACGCCGATTGGGAGGCCGTCGCCGTGAGCCCTGACCAGGTGGAGATCACCGTCACCGTCTATGCCGACCACCAGAGCATCCAGAACCCCGCCCAACAGGACAACGTCCACATCCGCCTTGACGACCAGTACGTCACCATGGGCTCGCCGGAGCTGAAACAGACCAGCAATGACATGACGTCTTCCCAGCTCGGCAGCCACAGCTTCACCATTGACCTGAAGCCCGGCGAGACGAAGACCGTCACCGTGGACGCCGTATGGGAATACGGCGGCACTTACGGCTCCATGGAAGGCGGCAATTACCACCGGGTCCAGATCGACTCCATCGAGTGCGGCGGCGGCATCAGGCTGAGCCGCTGAGCCCCACGCGCCTAATACTAATATCTGATAGAAATCTTTAAAGTCTTCCGGCCAGAATTGTGTCATACTTCGTTGCCTTCCTTGACCATATATCTCCATTATGCTCTGCGGAAGGCGCCTCGTCTGGCACAATTCTGCCTCGGAATCTTTT
>JAFWQQ010000101.1 GCA_017545165.1 Oscillospiraceae bacterium | reverse complement strand
TCTGTTGCGACGGCGCTGCTTGGCACAAGTCAAAGGCTTTGTGTATTCCCAACAACATAGAGCTCATCTCGATTCCTCCGTATACGCCCGAGATGAATCCCATTGAGCAAATCTGGAAAGAGCTTCGCAAGATGGGGTTTCACAACGAGGTCTTCGCGACTTTGGAAAAAGTGGTTCTCAGGCTCTGTGATACGATTTGTGATCTTTCTGCGGATACCATTCGGAGCATTACCGGCCGCTCCTGGATTATCAATTGTTTTAATTGAAGAATAGTATGAAAAATGAAAAATTATAAAAAAACATGAGGACCGCCCCGGTCTCCTTTCGGAGATCGGGGCGGTCATGTTGTCGATGAGGCTTACTTTACCTCAGCTTCCACGCTGCCGATCCGGTTGGTGACGGTTACGGTCTGGCCGGAGGAGAGCTCCGGGGAGGCAAAGAGCAGGCACTTGTAGTTCTGCCGGGCCTCCACGCTGCCGAGGCCGCTCAGCTGCACCGCATCCCCCTGGGAGCCGGCGATGAGGCAGCGCAGGCACACGCCCTCCGTGGGAGCGTCCTGCTTCTCCGAGCCGCAGAGAGCCCGGATGCTGCCGCCGGTGACGGCGAAGCTGCCGCGAGCCTTCATGGCCTGCTTCCCGGCGCTGATCGTGAGCTCGCCGCCGGAGACCAGGATATCGCCCTGGCCGCTGGACTTTTGACCGGCGCTGATCCCGTCGGCCGGGCTGAGGATATCCAGGCTGCCGCCGCTGATCTCCACATTCCCCGTACCGCAGCGGACGCCGTCTTCCTGCGTGTTCAGGCTAAGGCTGCCGCCGCTGATGCGGATCAGAGTCTCCGCCTTCAGGGCCTTGCTGCTGTTCTCCACGCCGTCGCCCTTGGTGGTGACGGTGAGGCTGCCGCCCTCGATCCGCAGCTCCGTGGCCGCCTGGATGCCGTCGCCCCAGACCTCCATGACGATGCTGCCGTCGAGGATCTCCACAAAGCCCTTGCCTTCCTTTTCCTCGTTGCTGGACTTGATGCCGTCGCCCAGGGCGCTGACGCTCAAAGCGCCGCCCTTGATCTGCACGGAGTCGTTGCCCCGCACGCCGTTGTTGGCCGCCAGCACCGCAATGCTGCCGCTGTTGATGTCCAGGTCGTTCTTGCAGCCGATGGCGTTGTTGAGATAGCCGTAGACCTTCAGGCTGCCCTCGCCCTCGATGTCCATGTCGTCCTCACTGTAGAGGGCGGCGCCGGAGGCCTCGGGATTCGGAGCCTGCAGCATGTCCTCCGTACCGGAGGTCAGGCTGTTCTCGCTGCCCTCGGCCAGGCGCAGGCGGAAGTGCTTGGCCTGCCGGACATGGATGGCGGGACCGTTGGGGCAGGTGATATGGGCGTTGTTGAGGATCACCGTCACGTCCATGGGATCGTCCCCGGTGTTCACCACCAGGGCTTTCCCGCTGCTGACGCCGGTGATCTCATAGGTCCCCGCCGCGCTGATGGCGACCGTGCCTCCCTCGTCCCGGGCGCCGCCGCCGCGGATCTCCACCTCCGTGCCGTTAAATGTGATAACGGTGTGATCCAGGGGCTCCGTTTCCGTCTTTGTTTCCGTTTCCGGCTCCGTCTCGGTATTCGTCCGGGCAGAGCTTTCCTCCGCCGTCGTCTGGGCGGCGGGCTCGCCGGCGGCCTGACCGCCGCCGTTCCCGGCGCCGCAGGCGCTCAGCAGCAGGCCCAGGACGAGAAGCAGGGGCAAAAGCTTTTTCATGACAGTATCTCTCCTGTTCTTCAGATTACATGACTTCCCTCTCCGCTTCCCGGCCGCAGATGATGTTCAGGTTCCCGTTGCGGCAGCGGATGGCGTCGATCATTTCCCGGGTGTGCCGGGGATCCTTCAGGATGATGCGGTAGTGCAGCTCGTAGAGGGTGCCCATGTTGGTGGTGCGCACCTTGTAAAGCTCGTGGCTGGCGGTATATTTCTCAAAGAGATCCTCGAACAGGGTCTCATAGTCTACATTCTCGGGGACGGTGATCTTCAGGTGCCGGTGCCGGTCGTTCTCCTCGCCGTAGCGCAGGAAGCCCAGCAGCAGCACATAGAGCGCCGTCAGAACAAAGAAGATGCCCGCGATGCCCACATAGCCCATGCCGCAGGCCAGGCCGATGGCCACGGCCATGAAGAGGCCCGTGATCTCCTTGGCGGAGCCGGGGGCGCTGCGGAAGCGGACCAGGGCGAAGGTGCCGGCCACGGCCAGGCCCGCGCCGATGTTGCCGTTGACGAGCATGATGACCAGGGTGACCACCCCGGGCAGCAGGGCCAGGGATTGCGTAAAAGCGCTGGTGTGCCTGTCCCGGGCCAGGAAGATCAGAGACGTGCCGAAGCCCAGGAGCATGGCGGTCAATTCGCAGATGACGTACTGCGCCAGCGTGATTTCAGGGGACAGAACGCTGTTAAGCATGGGTGGAACCTCCCAATATGTATTCGTGCAGGATGTGCTCCTTGTAGCAGGTGCCGTATTTGGAAAAGCTCACGGGGAAGATCTGCAGCTCGCTGAGGGCGCGGGCCAGCCACAGAGGGGCGGCGGTGGGGGTCTTGATCTCCATCAGCAGCTCCCCGGAGGGCAGCAGCGCCTCGCCCCGGTCGCCGGCGCCGAGGGTCAGCTCCGTCTCCCGCCAGCGGAGGTCCCGGTCGAAGGTGATGCGCAGCTCCGGATCCTCTTTGGCCCGCCAGGCCTGCCTGTCGCAGGCCAGCCAGGCCTTGGCGGCGGGCCGGACGCTCCGGAGGAACCAGTCGATCTCCCGGATCATCTGGCTGTCCTCCTCAGGCTTCTCGCCCCGGTCCAGCCAGGCCTGGGCCACCCGGGCGGGCAGCTCCACCCGCCGCTTGTAGACCACGCCCTTGTATTTCTTTTTCAGCTCCACGAACACCGGATCCTCCGGGCCGGGGATCAGGTAGCTGCGCAGGCGCAGCTTCTCCTTGTACACCGGGCCCTCGATGGAGTGGCGGATCAGCCGGTAATCGTCGGTGTCGTAATAGATGCTGCACACGGTGCTCTCCGGGTACTCGTCCGGCTCCATGTATGGGCCGATCCGCTGCCAGAGCGCGGCAAAGCGCTCCGCGGAGAGCAGGTATTTCTTCTCCGTGCGCTTGAAGGTCAGTTTTGTGTCGTTCATTTTTCTCTACTTTCTTCCGGACTCCCTCAGGCAGGGGAAGCGGGGCCCCGCGCCGCCGGCGGCGGAAAGGCGGAGCCGGACTCGCCGCGGCGGTCGAAAAACGCGGAGATCCGCAAAGGATTCGGGCGGCGCCGTGCCCGCTCAGGAGACGCCGAAGCGCAATTCGGCCTTGAGGAAGGGCTCGTTATTCCGGCCGACGGTCACGTTTTTCCACCGGGACCGCATGCCGGCGTAAGAAACCACGGCCAGGCTGCCGCATTGGCTGAAGGCTCCCTGCCCGACGGCTGTCAGGCTCTCGGGAAGCTTCACCGACTCCAGACTGCCGCAGTGGGTAAAGGCGTTTTCGCCGATGGTGCTGAAGCCCTCCGGGAACTCCACCGCAGTCAGAGCGTCGCAGTCATAAAAGGCCGCTTTTGCGACGCGGGTCAGTCCCTTGGAAAACGTCAGCTCCGTGAGAGAATCGCAGTTGAAGAAGGCCGCTTCTCCAACGGTCGCAAGCCCCTTCGGCAGAAGCACCGTCGTCAGGTTTTCACAGCGATAGAAGGCCCAGGCTCCGACGGATGTGACCCCCTCTTCGATCACCAGGCACGTGATCTCACCGGAGGATCCCGCCCAGGGGGCTGTCTGCCCATCGGCCGCGCTCGGGTCGGAGTAATCCGCCATCGCCCCCTTGCCGGCGATGGTCAGGGTGCCGTCTTCCAGTTTCCAGCTGAGCCCGTCCGGCGAGGCCTGGAAGCTTCCGGCGGCAGGATCGCCCGTGCTCTGCGAGGTCGGGGACGGGCTGGGCTGGATCACAGTGATCTTGGCGTCTCCGGTGAAGGTCCAGGAGATCTGGTCATAGCTGGAGAGCCTGCAGAAGATGTAGTAGCCGTCCAAATCCGCGGGGATATTGCTCAGGATCAGCCGGTCCGTATCCTCGCCGCTCCAGGTCACCTGGAGGAAGTCCTTGGGCACATGAGCGCCGTTGGCCGCGGTGGCCTCTGACTTGGCCTCGTCCAGGGTGAACCAGTGCTGCTTGTCGGGGGTGCGGATGCACCACTGATAGTCCTGCACGTAGCCGCCGGAGACCACGAAGCTGGCCCATCCGCCCGGTTCGACGGTATCGCCGGTGGGAGCCTTGTACACCTGAGCGGCCCAGACCTCCGGCGTGTAGTTGTGGCTTTTCATTCTCACGCAGGTGTCGCTCAGCTTGGTGAAGGAGTTCTCAGAGTCGTTGATGAAGCACGTCGCGTCGTCGGGGAACATATAGCCCGGGCTGGCGGAGACCTCCACCACCAGGTAGACCTCGGATCTGTCCTTGAAGCGGCCTGTGACCGGGGAAGAATCCGACGCGTAATACCACTGGGCGGAGGAGATATAAGCGCCCTCGGTGCTGGTGGTGGTGGGGAAATACTGCAGCTCCAGCCACACGACGGGGGATGTTCCGCCGTTGCCGGTCAGGACCCGGAGCTTATTGATCGGGGTCTCCGCCGCAGCCGTGGTCGGCGTGGGCGTGGCCGGGGGCGGCGTGGCTGTGGCCGGGGTCGGTGTGGCCGTGGCCGGGGTCGGCGTAGCCGTGGCCGGGGTCGGCGTGGGCGTCGTAACCAGAGAGGCGGTGGGGGCCGGAGACGGCGTGGGGGACTCTTTTTCGTGCAGGAACACCGCCAGCAGGATCGCGGCCAGAACCGCCGCGGCGAGGATGCCAAGGATCAGTTTCCGTTTCCGCTTGGGGGCTTTGGGCTTTTTCCCCCCGGGCGGCGTTTTTCCCGGCCTTTCCCGCCAGTTTCCGGGCAGCTTTACCGGTATGACCGTGCCGCCGCTCCCGGAGCCGGACCCGCCGTCGGAACGCGCGCCGCTGTTTCCTCCGGAGACTTTGTCTGCGCGCTGGGAGATCTGTAAGTTCTCCAGATCGTCCAGCAGCTCCTCGGCGGTGGAATAGCGCTCGGCCGGGTCGCTGGCGCAGGCCCGGAGAACGATGCACTTGAGCTCCTCGGAGCCGTGGGCGGGTGCAGGCAGCGCCTCGCCCCTCATGCGGCGGTCGCGGGCCTGTTCCTTCTGGGTGCTGGTCGGCATTTCCGGGGGCAGAGGCAGGAAGGGAAGGCGCCGTTCGTTCAGCATCCAATAGAGCACCAGGCCCAGGGAGCAGACGTCCGCAGAATGACCGTAAGGCTGGTTGTTGTACACCTCCGGCGCCATGTATTCATAGGTGCCGATCTTGGTGCCGCCGCTGGTCCGCTCCATGGTTTTGGCTATGCCGAAATCTCCCAGCTTGCAGTCCCCGTTTTCGGAGACGAAGATGTTGGCGGGCTTGATGTCCCGGTGGACGATGTTGTGCTTTCGGCACAGCACCAGGGCCCGGCAGATATCCATGCCCACCCGCAGGACCTGCTCTTCGGTCACATTCTTGTCCAGATGCTTGGGCAGAGGGGTGAGCAGCTCCATCTTGATGAGGATGTCCCATCCCAGGCAGTCTTCGTGCTGGAGATACCGCACATCCTCGCAGCTGACCACGTTGGGGCTGCCGTTCAGCTTTCGCATCAGACTGTACTCGCTCAGGATGCTCTTGAGGTTCTCCCACAAGGCCCTGGTGATGCTGGCGTCGTCATAGCCCTCGTCCCGAAACTGCTCGAGGTCGCTGCTGTTTTGGGGGATGGTGATCAGCTTCAGAGCGGCCTTTTCCTTCTCCCCGAAGATGTCGCGCTCGATCTCGTAGACGGCGCCGAAGCTGCCCCGGCCGATCAGGCGCACCGTTTTCCATCCGGGCCATACCGCTTTGGGATCCAGTCTGTCCATGATGATTCCTCCAAACCGCAGCGTATCCTTGTCCGTGCCGGCGCCGGGTCAGCTCTTTCCTGAGCGGATCCCCCGGCCCGGAGAGAGCTTCATCGCCCTCTTTGACAGATACGTCTGCCCATTGCTCCTGTGTTCCTGCATAGTATACGCCTGAAAGATCGCCGCAGTCAAGAAAGGCTTGCCGGCCAATGTACATGAGACGCGCCGGAAGCTGCGCCGTTCTCAGGCTGCCGCAGCCGCAAAACGCATCGCCGCCGGGAGAAAGAACCGTTCCCGGGAGGCAGCGAAGGATCCTCAGGGCTCGGAAAAGCTCACATCCTCATGATAGACATAGCCGATCCGGCCCTCATGCCGGATCTTGGCCCAGCCGTCCCCGGTGAAGGCCAGCACCTCGATCTCCGCTCCCCTGGGAAGGGAAGAGAGGCTTTGATACTGCGTGCCCGGGCCGGCGCGGAGTTCGGCCTGTTCCGAAGCGATATAGGCTGGACTGGCGTTGCTCAGCTCCTCGTCCGTGGCCGTCAGGAGCTCATCCGTTCCGGCTGCCGCCGCGTCTCCCGCGCCCCCCTCGGATTCGGGTTCGGGCGGGATGAGCTCCGCGCTCTCCACCGAGGCGGGCTCGGCGCCGAAGGGAGAGGGAAGAGCCTCGTTGCCCTCCTCGATATAGATGGCATCCCACTGCTCCTCCGTGCCGGGGAAGCTCACCTCGGACAGGTTCCAGCAGGAATAGAAGGCCCCCTTTTCGATGACCCTGAGGCTCTTCGGCAGCTCCACGCCCGTCAGGCCGAAGCAGTGCGAGAACGCGTATCTGCCGATGGAGACGAGGCCCTTCGGCAGCGCCGCGCTTTTCAGACCTTCACAGCCGGCAAAGGCCCCGTCGCCCACAGAGCTGACGCCCTCCTCGATCACCAGGCTCGTGATCTCCTGCCGCGCGTCATACCAGGGAGAATATGCGCCCCCGTCGTACGCGTTATAGCCGCCCATCTCCCCGACGCCGCTGATGGTCAGGGCGCCGTCCTTCAGCTTCCAGTAGAGCCCGTCCTCCGAGGACTTGAAGCCTCGGGCCGCGTACTCCGCAGGGCTCAGGGTGGGCTCGGGAGTCGGTTCGGGCGTGGGCTCGGGCGTGGGCTCGGGAGTCGGTTCGGGCGTGGACTCGGGAGTGGGCTCCGGCGTGGGTGCCGGCGTGGTCTCCGGCGTCGGTCCGGTGGTCGGCTCCGGGGCGCCGCCGCAGGCGCTCAGCAGCAGGCCGGACGCCAGGAGCAGGGCCAAAAGCAGGGCAAGCCCCCTGCGCCGGATCCTTCCGTCAAAAGCTCTCCTGGTACGCCTCCAAAACGAATTTTGAATCGGGTGTGCGGAGGAAGAGAACGAAGCGCCGTCAATCGCCGCCGGAAGGGATCAGTAGCCGGGGAAATAGAGCGCCCGCTCCTCCGCCGTGGCGTTGATGTAATAGCAGAAGTTGTGCGCGCAGATGGAGTTCCAGTCGTTGTTGCCGATAAAGTCCCGCAGCCAGTCCACATTCCACTCCCAGGCGCTCTTGTCCATCAGGTTGTGGTTGTAGTCCCGCTCCACCTCGGGGTCGATCTCGGTGCAGAGCAGGTCCAGCTCGGCCAGGATCCGCTCGTTGCTGAGCTCCGGGATCAGCACCGAGGCCCGCTCCAGCAGGCTCGTGCGGAACTGCGGGCTGCGCAGCAGGCGGTCGATCAGGGTGGCCACCTGGCGGCTGTTGCGGGCCCAGGTGGAGAGGAGGTTGGAAAAGCAGGTGTCGGCATGGTAGAAGGTGCTGTCCAGATCAAAGAACATCAGCTTCCATCGCCCGTCGCTCCCCTCCAGGGTGCGGCAGTAGCGCACGTTGCCGTAGGTCAGATCGTCGTTGGCGAAGCAGCCCTCCAGGATGATCCAGTCGATAAAGCTGTCTACATCGAAGCGGGCGCAGAGCTCCTCGTAGTACTCCGGCTGGGACAGGTCGTGGTTCATGGCATAGGAAATAACTTCCCGGTACATGGCGTGCTTGCCGTCCAGCGGCGGGGTCTCCACGGTGACGCTGTCCTTGCTGACGCCCATCTGGTGGGCGTACATGGCCTCGTTGAGCTTTTCGCCCAGGGCGTAGATGCCCATGTACCGGCCGTCCATATACAGGACGACGTAGCGGTTGCGGGAGACGATCACCCGGTCGGAAACGGCCAGGGCCAGCTCGGTGCAGAGCTCGTTGCGCACGATGGCGTGATAGTAGTCCTGCCCGCCCCGCAGCAGCAGATTGGTGAAGTCCGCCACGCCGCCGTCCTGGAAGATGTCATAGTGCAGCTCCTCCTGGCCGTAGGTCCCGCGGAAGCGCACGCTCATGTTCTTTTTGGGCAGCTGCAGGCTGGTTTCCCCGTGCATCTTGATGCCGCAGGGGATGTTGAAGCTGCCGCGGGCCTCATAAAAGGCCAGGTTGCAGGGGAGCTCCACCCCTTTGGTGCGGTTGTAGTAGAGGTTATAGAGCCCGCCGTCGTTGGACACCAGGCTCACCACCGGCAGCACGTGGTCTTCGTTGAGGAAGAAGCTCAGGGTCAGGGCCGGGCTTGGCAGGGCGTCCTCCTCCACGCAGATGGCCCGCACCAGGGTGGTGCTGGTGACGGTGATGGGGCCGGAATAGGGGACACAGCTCCGGTCCGGATAGGCGCCGTTGGTGGTGTAGTAGATGGCCCCGCTGCCCTCCAGGGTGACGTCGACAGAGGAAACGCCGTTATAGATCCCGTCCGGCGTCAGGCTCACGGGGCTGGCGGAGACCCGGCGGGCGCCGCCGGAATTGTCCCTCCCCGGGCTGGGTTCCGGAAGATAGAACCAGCCGTTCTGCCCGGGCATCCGGCCAAAGCTGGCGTTATAGGGGATGCCCCGCAGGGACACGTAGTCCGCCAGGCTCCCGTCGCCCCGGCTGAGATAGACCCGGTCGGCGGTGGAGTCCAGCTCGAAGGCCATGCACAGCGGCGCCGCGCCCAGCAGGGACTCCTCCTCGTTGCACATCAGCAGGAAAATCTCCCCGGGCGCCAGGCTCCTGTCCGGCAGCTGGTACAGCAGGCGCTGATCCACATCGTCGGACACATAGTAGTCCGACAGCTGCACGGCGGCGGAGGAGACGTTTTTCAGCTCGATCCAGTCGCTGATGCCCACCTGGCCCTTCCAGCGGCCGGTCTTGTTGTAGGTGCAGACCTCGTTGATCACCAGGGGACTGTCCGTGACGCGCTGCTCCATCAGGCGCGCGTAGCTTTCCGCCGTGTTGGGGAGCCCCGGCGTGGGATAAAGACTCTCGGTCCAGCCCCCTTCCCCGTCGGGCAGCCAGGCGCGGTCCGCTTCCCCATCGGGGCAGACCAGCTCCTGGACCGGGGTGCCGTTGGCGGTGAAGATCCGCAGCGTCTCGCCGGCGGAGAGGGAGAAGGACGCGTGACCCGGCCGATCCTTGCCCGAGGCGAAGATCAGCAGACGCTCTCCCGGGCCCAGCCGGGTCTCCGGCAGGGTCCAGCCCGGACGCTTTTCCGAATCCCCCAGGGTCCAGCCGGTGAGCTCCACCGTGTCCCCGGAGATGTTCTCCAGCTCGATCCAGTCGGGAAAATCCCCGTCCTCATCGGGCAGGGTGGCCCGATTCTTGACCATCAGCTCCGAGACCCGGATCTTCCAGGCATTCTCGTCAGACGGCGGCAGCGCCTCCGTCTCCTCCGGCTCCGCCTCCGGGGCGGAGATCAGCACGGGCGCGGCCTCCGGCGCCGGGGCAGTCTCCGGCGCTGGAGCGACGTCCGGCGCTGCGGCGGTCTCCGGCACAGGGGCAAGGTCCGTCTGCTGGGGCAGCGCGAGCTCGCTGAGCTCGGCCGCGGGAGTCTCCGGAGAGGGCAGGCCCTCCGCATCAGAGGGGGGAGAAAAGGGCCACAGGAAAAACAGCCCCGCGGCGATCCCCAGACTCAGGCACAGCAGGATCTTTCCGATTGATTTCTCTTTCTTTTTCTTACGCATATCCGTTCCTCAAATCCGACAAAATTACAGATTATTATACCTCTGCAAGGCCCCTTGTGTCAACCAGAACAGGGCCTTCGGGCCCGCCGGTTCCCCCCTCCCGGAAGGGCCCTCTCCGCAGCGGCGGTCTGCGCGTCCTTCCTTGCTTTCCTCCCGGGTCTGTGATAGAATCAATCTGCGGGAGAGCGCCTGATCCGCCGGAAGCAGAGCGATCCCTGCCGAAGCGGATTGCAATTTCCCTAAGGATTGGTATAATGAAAGAATAGAATCACTCACATGGAGGGCACGCGTATGAAACGGATCCTGCTGATCGGCACCGGCGGCACCATCGCCTCCGGTATGACGGAGGACGGGCTGAGCCCGGAGCTGACCCCGGAGCAGCTGCTGGAATTCATCCCGGGGATCTCCACCCTGTGCCAGGTGGAATGCCTGTCCCTCTTCAGCCTGGACAGCACCAATATCGCCCCGCCCCACTGGATCGCCATCACCCGGGCCATCCGGGCCCACTACCATGAGTACGACGGCTTCGTCATCAGCCACGGGACCGACACTCTGGCCTATACCGCCGCGGCCCTGTCCTACCTGATCCAGGGAGCGGACAAGCCCATCATCCTCACCGGCGCCCAGAAGCCCATCAGCTACGACTCCACCGACTCCAAGCTGAACCTGATCGACGCCTTCACCTGCGCCTGCTCCGAGGAGCTCTGCGGGGTGTGCATCGTGTTCAGCGGCCGGGTGATCCTGGGCACCCGGGCCCGGAAGACCTGCTCCAAGAGCTTCGCCGCCTTCTCCAGCATCAATTACCCGGATCTGGGCAACCTGCTGGACCACCAGCTGCTGTGCTACATCCGGCCCGAGCACCGGGACCGGCCCCTCTTCTCCGAGGCTCTGGACGAGAAGGTGGGCCTGGTGAAGATGATCCCCGGCACGGACCACGAGCTGCTGGAGTTCATGCTCCAGCGGAAGGATGCTCTGATCCTGGAGTGCTTCGGCGTGGGCGGCCTGCCCTCCTACGATGACGACCGGCTCTTCCAGGTGCTGCACGACTACACCCACCAGGGCAAGTTCCTGGTGATGACCACCCAGGTCCAGAACGAGGGCTCGGACTTCTCGGTCTACAGCGTGGGCACCCGGCTCAAGGGCAATCCCCATATCCTGGAGGCCTATGACATGACCACCGAGGCCGCCCTGGCCAAGATGATGTGGATCCTGGGCAAGACCAGGGACGCGGAGGAGGTCAAGCGCCTGTTCTATACCCCCGTGGCCCACGACATGCTGCACAGGGGATAAGACTATGGAAACGGTCATCGTCATCGGCGGCGGCGCCTCCGGCATCCTGGCCGCGCTGACCGCCGCGGAAAACCCGGAAAACCGGGTGTTGCTGCTGGAGCGCCAGCAGCGGATCGGCCGCAAGCTCCTGGCCACGGGCAACGGCCGCTGCAACCTCACCAACATTGGCCCCCTCCCCGGCCATTACCACGGGGAGAACCCGGATTTCGCCGCCCCCGCCCTGGAGCGCTTCGGCCCCGTGGCGGCGCTGGCCTTTTTCCGGGAGCTGGGCCTGCTCACCACGGCGGAGGAGGGCGGACGGGTCTATCCTCTCTCCAACTCCGCCAATTCCGTGCTGGACGTGCTGCGCTTCGCCCTGGACAAGGCCGGGGTGGAGCAGCGCTGCTCCTGCACCGTCCGGAACGTTCGGAAGGAAAAGCAGGGCTTCGCCGTGGAGCTTGAAAACGAGCGCCTGCACGCCGACAAGCTGATCCTGGCCTGCGGCGGCGCCGCCGGGGCCAAGCTCGGCGGGGTGATGGACGGCTACCAGCTGGCCAAGGCCCTGGGCCACAAGCGCACCGGGCTCTATCCCGCCCTGGTGCAGCTTGTCACCGAGCCGGAGTATCCCCGGGCCCTGAAGGGCGTGCGGGTCCAGTGCTCCCTGCGGCTGAAGCGGAAGGCCTTCCTGCTGGCGAAGGCCGCCGGAGAGCTGCAGTTTACGGAGACCGGGGTCTCGGGCCCTGCGGTCTTCGACCTGTCCCGGGCCGCCGCCACCGGAGGCGAGGGCCTGGTGCTGCACATCGCCCTGCTGCCCCAGAGCAGCGGAGAGCTGACGGCCCTTCTGCAGGCCCGCCGCGCCCGCTATCCGGCGCTGCCCGCCTCGGAGGTCCTCACCGGGATGCTCCACAACCGCCTGGGGCGGATGCTGGTGAAATACGCCGGGCTGAGCGGCACGGCGCCCCTCTCCTCCCTCGGCGACCGGGACCTGGAGAAGCTGGCCGCCGCCTGCCTGGACTTCTGCCTGCCGGTCACCGGCACCGAGGGCTTTGACAACGCCCAGGTCACCGCCGGGGGCCTGCGCAGCTCGGATTTCGACCCCAAGACCCTGGAGAGCCGTCTGGTCCCCGGGCTCTTCGCCTGCGGGGAGCTGCTGGATATCGACGGGGACTGCGGAGGCTACAACCTCCAGTGGGCCTGGGCCAGCGGCCGTCTCGCCGGGAGGCTGGGCACATGATCCGGGTGAACAAGCTGCGCCTGGGCACGGAGGAGCCCCTGGAAGCGCTCCGGGACCGGGCCGCGAAAAAGCTCCGGCTGCAGCCGGAGCGCATCGAAGAGATCAAATTGCTGCGCCGCTCCCTGGACGCCCGGGACAAGAGCGACATCCACTATGTCTGCAGCGCCGCCCTGACCGTCCGGGGCTCCGAGAGTCTGATCCTGCAGCGGGCAGGGTGCCCGGACGCCGCCCCCTATGAGCCAAAGCCCTATGAGATCCCCCGCGCGGCCCTGAACGAGCGGCCGGTGGTGGCGGGCTTCGGCCCGGCGGGCATGTTCGCCGCTCTGCTGCTGGCCAGGGCCGGGGCAAGGCCCCTGGTGATCGAGCGGGGAAGGGACGCGGAGAGCCGCAAGGCCGCGGTGGACGCCTTCCGGGCCGGGGGAAAACTGGACCCGGACTGCAACGTCCAGTTCGGCGAGGGCGGCGCCGGCACCTTCTCCGACGGGAAGCTGAACACCGGCACCCACGACCCTCGGATCTCCTGGGTCCTGGAGCAGTTCGCCGCCCACGGCGCGCCGGAGAGCGTGACCTACGACGCCAAGCCCCACATCGGCACGGACATCCTGATCCGCGTGGTGCAGAGCATCCGGCGGGAGATCCTGGATCTGGGCGGGGAGATCCGCTTCGAGACGAAGCTGAGCGAGCTGCTGATCGAGGACGGCGCCCTGCGGGGCATCCGGGTGACAGGCGGCGGCAAGGAAGAGGAGCTCTCCTGTTCCCGTCTGATCCTGGCCATCGGCCACTCCGCCCGGGACAGCTTTGAGATGCTTCATCGTCTGGGGGTGCCCATGGAGCCCAAGGCCTTTTCCATGGGCCTGCGCATCGAGCACCGCCAGGCGGACCTTGACCGGACCCAGTACGGCCGGGCCCGGGGAACGCTGCCCGCGGCGGACTACAGCCTGAACGTCCACCTGCCCGACGGGACCAGCGCCTATACCTTCTGCATGTGCCCCGGGGGCGAGGTCATCGCCGCCGCCTCCGAGATCGGAGGTGTGGTGACCAACGGCATGAGCTATTCTGCCCGGAACGGAGAAAACGCCAACGCCGCCCTGCTGGTGACCCTGCACCCGGAGGATTTTCCCGGGCGGGACGTCCTCTCCGGCATGCGCTGGCAGCGGCAGATCGAGCGGGACGCCTTTGCCGCCGGGGGCGGGAACTACCGCGCGCCGGCCCAGCTGGCGGGGGACTTCCTGGCTGCCAGGCCCAGCGCAGGCCCCGGGAAGGTCCGTCCCAGCTACCGCCCCGGCGTCACCTGGTGCGAGCTGCACCAGGTGCTGCCCCGGCGCATCACCCGGGTGCTGGAACAGGCCATCCCCGCCCTGGGGCGGAAGCTCCCGGGCTTCGACGATCCGGAGGCGGTGCTCACCGCGCCGGAGACCCGCTCCTCCTCCCCGGTGCGCATCCTCCGGGGGCCGGACTGCACCTCCCCCCTCCGGGGGCTCTACCCCTGCGGCGAGGGGGCCGGCTACGCCGGGGGCATCACCTCCGCCGCCGTGGACGGGCTGCGCTGCGCCGAGGCCCTGCTGAAAAACGATCTTGAAGAAAAGAGATAGATTGCCATGAGATCCTACAGACCGAAATCCATTTTTCGGGTCATCGTCGCCGACATCCTGGTCGGCGCCCTGGCCCTTGGCCTGGTGACCTTCTTCCAGCTGGGCCTGCCCATCCTGCAGGCCAGGGCCCGCAGCCGCGCCAGGACCGAGGCAGCCGCGGAAGCCACGGCGGCCCCGCTGTCCACGCCCGAGGCCATGCCGACGCTCTCCCCGGAGCAGCCGACGCCTGAGGCGAACGATCCGTCTTTGATCCGGACTCCCGCGCCCGAGACCATCCAGTCTCAGGTCATCCCCGTTCCCACCCCGGCGGCGGAGACCCCGGCCTTCACGCCGGAGCCGGAACCCACGCCGGAGCCCACCCCGGAGCCCACGCCGGACACCCGCACCGAATGGCAGATCCGCTTCGCCGAGCACTTTACCGACGAGGTGGTGATCACCGAGCACTCCTACACCAGCCCGCAGGTCTCCATTACCGTGGAGACCCGGGACTTCGACGGGAGCTACGGGCGCTCGGTGTACCACGTGGCGGATATCTATGTGGCCAGCCTGGACAATTTCCGCACCTACACCGCCAACAACGAGCTGGAGTACTGGTCCACCCAGGACGCCATGGAGATGGACCGGGACTCCCACGCCATCCTGGCCATCAGCGGCGATTTCTACACCTATCAGCCCACAGGCTTTTTGGCACGAAACGGTGTGCTCTGGAAGTCCGACCAGACCTACTGCGACCTGTGCGTGCTGTATAACACCGGCGTCATGGCCTGCTACGGCGCCAAGGATTACACGGTGGAGGACATCTGGAACCGGGGCGTGGCCCAGGCCTGGAACTTCGGCCCCTCCCTGCTGGACGAAAACGGCCATGTGAAGCCCGACTACCAGGTGAGCACCGCCGTCTCCTACCCCAACCCCCGCAGCGCCGTGGGCTACTATGAGCCGGGGCACTACTGCTTCGTGATCGTGGACGGCCGGCAGGACGACTATTCCAAGGGCGTGACCGTGCCGGAGCTGGCCCAGATCTTCGAGGAGCTGGGCTGCAGCGTGGCCTACAACCTGGACGGCGGCGGCTCGGCCCTGATGACCTTCCTGCATGCGCGCTACAGCCGGCAGTCCAACGGCGCCGGCCGGGAGCTGGGCGATATGCTGATCGTCACCGAGGAAGGATGGGAGGAGAAGCGATGAAATTCTGGAGAGTAACTCTGCCCAATCTGTGCATCTCCCTGTGGCTGGCCCTGCTGACCCTGGTGATCCTGGACCAGTTCAACCCCATGCTGGGCTTTCTGAAGGGAAAGGCCTTCCTGGTGCTGGTGGGTCTGTGCGCCTTCAGCTCTCTCAGCTGCGCCATCCTGCTCTACCACGATTCCCGAAAGCGGGCCAGACGCCGTCTCCGCAAGGCCGCGGAGGCCAGACGCGCGCATGCCGTTGACGAAGACCGCTGAGCGTGCTACAATAGAGTCACCGAAGCTCGGAATAAACCGGTAAAGGAGATGCAACATGGATTTCAGAAGCCTGACGGTAAAGGAATGCTTTGCCAACCCCAAGTGTGTGGAGATCATCCGGCAGTACGCCCCCAACCTGATGAAGTACCCCATCAAGCTCTTCAACAAGAAGTCCTGCGGCGAGATCTTTGATCTGGTCGTCAGCAAGAAGCTGGTCCCCAAGGACAAGGCCGAGGCCATCGAGGCGGAGATCAACAAGCTCCTCTGATAACAGAAAAACACCGAAAAACCCCCGCTGCAAATAGCAGCGGGGGTTTTTCGGTGAACCGATCTATTCGATTACTTAATGCCGTACTTCTTGTTGAACTTGTCAACCCGGCCGCTGGTGTCGACCAGCTTCTGCTTGCCGGTGAAGAAGGGGTGGCACTTGGAGCAGATCTCAACGGTGATGTTCTGCTTGGTGGAACCGGTCTCGATCACATTGCCGCAGGCGCAGCGAATGGTGGTCGGCTTGTAGTTGGGATGGATGCCCTGCTTCATGATAGTTTCGCTCCTCGTCAAAGGCTGCCATGATTGTGGTCAAAGGCCATAGTTACATGGCGCAACGGGAATTGTACCATAGGGATATTGGAAATGCAAGCTCTTTTTTCGTTTTTTTCAGGGGGAATTCGCGGGGAGGCAGCGCAGGAAGCCCACGCAGCCCAGCTCCGAGAGCGGGGAGAAGCCCAGCGACTTGTAAAAGGCGAGGGTCTGGGGGCTGTCGTCCGTCACCAGCTCGATCTGGCGGACGCGCTGATAACGTCGCAGGACCTCCCGCAGCAGGGCGGAGCCCACGCCCCTGCGCTGGTATTGGGGAAAGACCAGCAGGTCCTGCACGAGGACAACGGTGCGGCCGTCGCCGACGACGCGGATAAGGCCCAACAGCTCCTCCCCCTCATAGGCGGCGAGGGTCAGCAGCGAACGGCCAAAGCCCTCCCGCAGCGACTCCGGATCCCGTGTATACGCCGTCCAGCCCACGGCCGAATACAGCCCCAGGATCTCGGATTCCCGATAGTCAAGATAGTCCCGGATGACCATAGTCTCTCCTTTCTGCTCAATCGCGAAAACGAAAATCCCCTTCCGCCGCTCTTCCCTCAATTCCGAATTCGATAACCGCGAACTAAAACCCGACCTCCACCGTCTCCCCCGCGTGGAGGAAGTACAGCAGGCACGCCCGCACGGGCTTGCGGAAGATCCGCTCCAGGGCCCGGGCATAGGCGCGCAGCTGGCCCGTATAGCTCTGGGCCCGCGCCTCCGCCTCCGAGCGGTTTCGCACCCGGTCGGTTTTATAGTCCAGGATGACCAGCTCTCCCTCCTCTTCCCAGAAGCAGTCCACCACGCCCTGGAGCAGCACCTGCTCCCCGGGGGACACCGGGAAGAAGTCGGAAGCGTCGCAGAGCAGGGAGAAGCGGAACTCCCGCTGAAGCTTTTCCGCCCCTCGCAGCCGCTTGCCCAGGGGCGAGGCGAAGAGCCGCAGGATGGCTTCGGCGTCCACGGCCTCCGCCTCCCGAGCCGAGAGGAAGCGCGCCTCTCGCAGGCGCAGGAGCTCCCCGTCCAGCGCCTCCCGGCTGTCGGCCTTGGAAAAGTCCAGGTTCTGCAGCACCAGATGGGTGGCGGTGCCCCGCTCGGCGGCGGTCAGGGGCTTCTCGGCCCCGCTGAGATCCGGCAGCCGGAAGGGCAGGCCGGTCCGCGGGACAAGAGAGGCGGCCTCCCCGTCGGGCTGATAGCGGTCCTTGAGGCCTGTGGCCGTGAGCTTGGAGGGCAGGGCCTCCGCCTCCCGGTGGGGGTAGACGAAGGCAAGGCGGCGCTTGAGCTCCCGCTCCACGTCGGGATCGGGGGCGGCCTGACGCAGTTCCTCCGGGGCGTCCTCGCGCTCTTCGCTCTCGCAGATGCGGATGCGCAGATGCTCCTCCCCGTCGGCCAGGGCGGCGGCCAGCAGCCAGTTCACCGGGCTCCGGGCCTGGGCCAGCAGGGCCGGGGCCATGGGCGTATCCGCCTGGCTTCTGGCCTTTTCCAGCAGCTTTTCCGGGTCCTTGCTGCCGGCGGTGAGGAAGAGCCGCTCCCTGGCCCGGGTCATGCCCACGTAGAGCACCCGCAGCTCCTCGGAAAGGCCCTCCCGCTCCAGGCGCAGGGCAACGGCGTTCCGGGCAAGGCCGGGATACTCCACCTTCCGGCTCAGGTCCGTGATTTTCGGGCCTAAGCCCAGGTCCGGGTGAACCAAAACGGTTCCGCTCTGGTCTCTTTTGTTGAACTGGTGGGCCAGGTCGCAGAGAAAGACCACCGGGAATTCCAGGCCCTTGGACTTGTGGATGGACAGGATGTGCACCGCCGAGAGGTTTTCCTCGCCCAGAGCGGGCTCCTGGCCCTTTTCGGCCATGCGGCGCAGCCAGAGCACAAAGCGGTGCAGGCCCCGGTAGCCGGTCTTTTCAAAGCGCTCCGAGAGCTCCACCAGCTCCATGAGCCGGGCCCGGCGCTGGTCCCCGTCCCGCATGGCGCTGCAGAGGGCCGGCAGATCCAGCTCCTCCAGCAGCAGCTCCGTGAGCTCGGAGGCGCGCAGATCCGGGGCCTGGCGGCGCAGCCGCGCCAGCAGGTCCAGGAAGTCCCGGCCCCTTTCGTCGTTTCGGGACCAGGTCTCCAGGGCGGTGTAGAAGTCCGCCTCCGGGGCGCTGGCGCGGATGGCGGAGAGGGTGTCCGCATCGAAGCCCAGGGCAGGGGAGCGGAGCACCGCGATGAGGGGGATGTCCTGATGGGGATTGTCCAGCACGGCCAGCATACTCATCACCGCCGAGACCTCGGCGGCACGGAAGAAGCCGTCTCCCTGGCCGAAGCCCACGGGAACGCCCTGCCGCAGGAGCTCCTTCCGGTAGACGGGGCCCACGTTGTTGGCGCTGCGCAGGAGAATGGCGATATCCCCGTATTCCAGGGGCCGGGGACCCTCCCCGGTCTGGACGAGGACGCCTTCTGCCATCAGCTCCCGGATCTTTCCCGCCACCAGGGCGGCCTCCCGGGCCAGCTTGTCCGGCGCTTCCTCCTCGCCCCCCTCCCGGCTCAGGCGCAGAAGCAGCAGCTCCGGCACGGGGACGGCGCCCGCATAGTCCCGGGCGCCGAAGCGCAGGGCCGCCTCCTCGTCGTAGTCGATATCCCCCAGCCGGCGGGACATGCAGCGGGAGAACACGGCGTTGGCCGCGTCCAGGACCTCCCGCCGGGAGCGGAAATTCTCCCGCAGCAGGATCCGCCGGGCCTGGCCCGGCACCGCCTGTTCCCAGGGGACAAAGGCGTCGTATTTCTCGGTGAAGATGCAGGGGTCCGCCAGACGGAAGCGATAGACGGACTGCTTCACGTCCCCCACCAGGAAGAGATTGCTCCCGTCCCGGGACAGGGCCCGGAAAATATCGTCCTGGACCCGGCTCACGTCCTGGTACTCGTCCACCAGGATCTCCTCCCAGCGGTCCCGGACCTGGAGGGCCAGCGCCGTGGGGGAGCCGTCCTCCTCCAGCAGGAGCCTGGCGCACAGGTGCTCCAGGTCCGAATAGTCCAGAAGATTCGCCCGCTGCTTGGCCTTGGCAAAGGCCCGGTCGAAGTCCTCCGTCAGGTCCAGCAGGGCCCCCATGGCCGGGGCGCAGAGCTCCCGGTCCCGCAGCAGCTCCTCCGAGGACTGGGCCAGGCTCTTTTCCAGCCTTTCCACCAGCTTTTTACAGGCCTCCCGACGCTCCTTCAGGCCGTCGCTGAGCGCCTTGTCCGGCGAAGCGCGCAGGGTGCCCATCCGGAAGGGGATGGGGAAGCAGGCCCGGGCCTTTTCCCAGCCCAGGGCCAGGCAGCGGCGCAGCTCCCGCAGGGCGTCGGCGGTCTCGGCATAGCCCTCCAGCCAGGCCTTGGCGATGGCGGGCTCGGCGCGGATGACCGCGAGCATCTTTTCAAATTCGTCCACGCAGAAGTCCAGGGTCTCGGCGGCGCTGTCCAGGATCTCCCGGCCCCAGGCCGTCTCCCCCGCGTCGGCGGCGGGGGAGCGCAGGGCCTCCCGCTGTCCCCGGGCCCAGAGCTCCGGCCGGGCGTGGCACTGCATCTTGCCGTGGAGCTCCAGCACCAGCTCCCCCAGCCGCCGGTCGTCCCGGCCGGCGCCCACGGTGTCCGCCAGCAGGAGGAAGCCCGGGTATTTGTTCGCCTGCTCGTAGCGCGCGTCCAGCACCCGCTCCAGGGCCCTGGCCTTCATGGCGGCGGCGCGCTGCTCGTCCAGCACGGCGAAGTCCGGCCCGATGCCGGCCAGGTGGCTGAATTCCCGCAGGAAGGCGGCGCAGAAGCTGTGGATGGTGCCGATCTGGGTCCGGCGCACCAGGGCGCTCTGGCGGCGCAGCCGGCTGTTGCCCGGATTCCGGGCCAGGGCCGCGGCCAGCTCCTGGGTGATGCGGCTGCGCAGCTCCCCGGCGGCGGCCCGGGTGTAGGTGATGATCACGAAGCGGTCCAGGTCCGCGGGGCGCTCCGGATCGCAGATGCGGCGCATGAGCCGCTCGGTGAGGACCCGGGTCTTGCCGCTGCCCGCGCCGGCGGAGACCAGCACGGCGCTGCCCCGGCTCTCGATGGCGGCCTGCTGGGCCGCGGTGGCTTTGAATTCAGGCATGGCTCTCATCCTCCTCCCGCAGCAGCTCCCAGACCTTGTCGTCCTTGAGCCGGGGGAGATAGCGGCAGCTCTCGCCGTCCTCCCCGTCGCTGAAATAGCAGGCCTCCAGGTAATCGCAGCGCAGGCAGGCGCTCTCCTGCTGGCTGCGGTAGTAGGGATCGGCGGCGATGCTGCCCCGGTGCAGCTCCCCGGCCATTTCGGTCAGGCTGCGCTGCAGGTGGCGGGACAGGCGGCCCATCTTCTCCAGGTCCGCCAGGCTCCCGCCGCTGCCGCCGCGGCTGTTCAGCTTCACCGGGATATAGCGCTTGTCCGCGCCCTTTTCCCAGGCCTCCAGCAGCTCCGGATCGTCCAGTACCAGGCCGCTGCGGCGCAGGGCCTCGGCGTGTTTTTTGGCAATGGCGGCCTCGTCGGCCCCCGCCTCCACGCTCTGCAGCTGGAGCCGGGCCGGCAGGTACATGACCCCTGCCGGCACGATGGGCAGGCCGTAGCGGCTCTCCCCGTCGTTTTCCAGGGCGAAGAGATACAGCAGCATCTGCAGCCCCATGCCGTACCACACGTCCGAGAGAGAAAAGCTCTTTTTCCCGGTCTTGTAGTCCACCACCCGCAGGTAGAGCCTGCCCCGGTGGACCCAGCCGTCCACCCGGTCGGCGATGCCGGTGAGGGTCATGGCCCCCTCGCCCTCGCCCAGCTCCAGGGGGCGGATGTCCCGGGCCCTGGAGAAGTCCAGCTCGAAGTCCAGGGGCTCGAAGTCCGAGCGGCGCAGCTCCCGGGCGGTGTCCAGCACGATCTGCTCCGCATCGGCGCAGAGCCGCCGGAACAGGTGCCGGAAGCGGGCGGATTTCTCCTGAAAGTCGTTGAGCTCGTTGTGGACGTACTCTTCCACGCACTCCGCCGTGAGGGCCTTGACCTGCTCGTCGTCCACATGGGCGAAGCCGCCCCGCTCCTTCACCTGCCGGGCCACGTTTTCCAGCACGGCGTGGATGAAGGTGCCGATCTCCGGCGGCTGGAAGCCCAGGGGCTCGTAGCGCTTGGCCTTCAGGCCGTACTGGCAGAAGTAGGAGAAGCGGCAGGAGGCGAAGCGGTCGATCCGGGAGGCGCTGAGATGCAGCCGCCGCCCGTAGAGAGCCTCCACCGCCGCCGGGGAGAGCTTGCCCCGGGTACCGGCGGCGGCCCGCTCCAGCTTCTCGAAGCGCTCCGGCGCGGTCTTGCGGAAATAGTCCGCCGCCGCGGCCGCCGCGGGCCCGGGGCTCTGGAGGCTCCGGGCAGCCAGCCCCAGGGCCGGGCCCGGGGCCGAGATGCGGGAGGCGTCCAGCGCCAGCCGCTCCGGCCTCAGACCGAAGAGGCTCCTGGCCCGCTCGTAGACGTAGGCCGGGCGCAGGCTCTCCCCGTCGTGGTCACAGAGAGGATAGCTGAGCCAGAGGCTCTGGGAGGGCAGGCTCAGACAGTTGTAGATCAGAGCGAATTCCCGCCAGAGCTCGCTGTCCCCGGCTCCCAGGTCGATGGACAGCTGCAGCAGCTCCTCCCGCTCCTCGTCGGAGAAGACGCCGGCCCCCTCCCGGGTCATGGGCAGGCGGCCCTCGCAGCAGCCCAGCACCAGCAGGTGCTTCAGGCTCCGGCGGCGCATCCGGTCGAAGTCCCCGGCGGAGACCCGGTCCAGAGACACGGGGATCAGCCCGATGTCGTATTGAGAGAGCATGTGGGGGAAGAGCTTGCCGAAGCTCTCGGCGCCGCTCTCCGTCTCCCCCAGCAGGGCGGCGCACTGCTCCAGAGCGGAGACCGTCAGCTCCCAGAGCTGCCGGGTCTCCCCGGCCAGCTCCTCCCGCCCGTCCGCCTCCAGGGCGGCGGCCCGGCGCTCCAGCTGCTCCGGCAGGCGCAGCTCCTCCAGCAGGGCGGCCAGGGCCCGGGCCTGCTCCACGGCGGTATGGCCCTCGGCGCCGCGCCGGGCAAAGCGCAGCAGGGGCGCCGCCACCCGGCGGCGCAGGGCGTTGATCTGGCGCAGGCAGCGCTCGGTGTCCTCGGTGTATTCCGCGCCGTAGCCCTCCGGGTGCTGGCGCCAGTCCTTTTCCCACTCCCAGGCGCTGCCCCGAAGCTGCCATTTATAGATGTAGTCGGAAAGCCTGTCACATTCCTCGGGCGAAAGCCCCGTGAGGCCCGTACCCAGATAGCTGATCACGTCGTCCACGTCCCAGCCGCCCTGGGTGATCTCATAGGCCAGGGAGATGAGGGCCGGCAGGGGCTTTTGCAGCAGCTCGCTGCGCCGGGCGACGAAAAGGGGGATGCCGTAGGCGCGGAAGACGCTCTCCAGACTGCTGCGGTAGTCCTCGAAGCCCCGGACCGCCACGGCGATGTCCCGCCAGCGGCAGCCCCCGTCCCGCACCAGGGCCAGGATATGGGCCGCGGCGGCCTCGCACTCGGCGGGGATGCTCTCGGCAAAGCCCAGGCGGATGCAGCCCCCGTCCAGCTCGCTGCGCCCGCCGCCGTAGCGGAAGAGCTCGTCGGCGTAGAGCCGCAGGGCGGGGTCCCGGTCCCCTGCAGCCTCCAGGCGCAGGAGCTCCGGCGTCTCTCCCAGCTCCCGGGCGGCCGCCGTGAGCTTGCGGAGGGCGGCGCGGCTCAGGGCGAAGATCTCCTCCTCCCCCCGGGGCTCGTCCAGAGTCAGGCACACGGTCAGCTCCACCTTCCGGCGCAGCATGGCGGTCAGCACCGCCTGCTCCTGGGCGGTGAAGTCCAGAAAGCCGTCCACATAGACCCGGTCCTCCGGCCCCATGGCCCCCTCCTCGATCTGCCGGGCCAGCAGGCTCAGCCGGTCCGAGGGGTCCGCGTGGCCGTTGGAGACCACCGCGTCGTAGGCCGAGAGGATCAGGGCCAGGTCCCGGAGCTTCCGGTCCAGCCCGTCGCTGCAGCGCCGGGCGGCCTCGTTCAGCTCCTCGGGGCCGATACAGGCGCTTTTCAGCTCGTCCACCGCCTGCAGCAGCAGGCTCTGGAGCTCGGCCCGCTGCCGGGCAGCGCCGTAGATCTGCAGCTGCGGCCCCACGGCGTCCAGGGCCAGGGCCATGCACAAAAGCCGCCCGCCCTTGTCCAGCAGCGGGGCGGCCAGGCCGCCGCGCTCCTGGGCCACGTGCCGGGCCAGGCCCGTGAAGCTCAGCACCTCCGCCGTGCGGGACAGGGCGTCCCCGCAGACGGCGCAGAGCTCCCGCTCGGCCTCGTGGCTGTACTGCTCGGGCACCAGCAGCATCCGCCGGTGCTCCCCCAGCTCCACCGAGCGGCGCAGCTCCCGGTAGATGGCCGCCGTTTTGCCGGTGCCGGCCTTGCCGATGATCAAGCGCAGCATCCCAGCGCCTCCTTCCGTCCGCCCCCGGAACAGCTCCGGGGGCCTTGTCGTTCTTTCGGGGATATTGTACCAAAGACGGGCCGCCCTTGCAAGCGGGATCCGGGGATCGTGCCCGGGGGAGCGGGTATCGGCGCGGGGCGGCGGGCGCATCCGTAGCGCCGACCATTGGTCGGCGTTCCCTCGTTTCCCAGAATCGTACCGTTTTCGCCGGGCAATGCCCGGCGCTACGGGGACCGGCGCGGGACGGCGGGGGATGGTGCGTCGGTGCGGATCGGCGGGAGGGGACAAGCCCCTCCCCTGCGGCGCGTCTTGCCTCCCTCTCTGAGGGAGGTGTCGTCCGCCGATCTCACGCGAGGCGGATGACGGAGGGAGTCGACGGGCTGTCGAGGGCGCCAGCCCCTACGGCGAAGGACGACGCGTCGGCGCAGATGGCGGGCGCTTCGTGAAGCGCCCCTACGTCGTTGGACGGACGTGGTTGCGGATCGACGACGCTATATTCAATCATCCCCGAAGGGGTTACCATAATTCTTCATTTCTTCATTTCTTCATTCCTTCATTTCCCTTCCAATCATCCCCGAAGGGGATACCATAATTATTCATTATTCACGATTCATTTTTCATTTCCTTCATTCCTCGCAGAGCGCAAATCTCCCTTGCAGATGTGTGCGGTTTGTGATATGGTGATATTTGGCATCGATGCAGCGGCGCGCCGGACGGGAGAGCGTCTCTTTCGCATAGAGGACGCCGGTCCGGGCCAAACTGTCAGGGCCAGAATACAAGGAGGAGCAAGTGATGAAGTTTTCGTCCAAAATAGAAAAGTGCAGCCTTTCTCCCATGCGGAAGTTCGCCGCCGTGGCCGAGCGGGCCGACGAGCGGGGTCTGAACATCTTTCGTCTGAACATCGGCCAGCCGGATCTGCCCACGCCGCCCAGCTTCTGGGAACGGCTGCGGAGCATCCACCAGCCGGTGCTGAGCTATTCGCCCTCCAACGGTCTGCCGGAGTATCTGGATGCGGTGATCCACTATTACCACGGTCTTGGCGTGGATCTGAGCCGGACGGAGCTGCTGGGCACCACCGGCGGCAGCGAGGCGCTGCAGATGGCCCTGTCCGCCATTCTGGACGAGGGGGACGAGATCGTCATCCCCGAGCCCTTCTATCCCAATTACGCCACCATGACCAATCTCACCGGGGCCAGGGTCCATCCCCTGACCACCTGCCCGGAGGAGGGCTACCGCTACGCCGTCCGGGAGCGGGTGGAGGCCTGCATCAACGAGCGCACCCGGGCCATCATGATCACCAACCCCGGCAACCCCACCGGCTGCGTCATCAACCGGCAGGAGCTGCAGCTGATGCTGGACATTGCCAGGGAGCACGGCCTGTTCATCATCTGCGACGAGGTGTACCGGGAGTTCGTCTATAACGGCGAGCCGCTGATGAGCGCCCTGCAGTTCGAGGGCTATGAGGAGAACGTCATCGTCATCGACTCGGTGTCCAAGCGCTTCTCCGCCTGCGGCGCCCGGGTGGGCGCCCTGATCTCCCGCAACAAGGAGCTGCTGGCCCACTGCCTGAAGTGGAGCCAGATGCGGCTCTCCAGCCCCACGGTGGACCAGCTGGCCGCCGCCTCCCTCTATTCCTTCACCAAGAGCTACTTCGACGACATGCGCGAGGAGTACATGGCCCGGCGGGACACCATGATCCGGGGCCTGCGGAGGATCCCCGGCGTGGTCTGCGAGGTGCCCCAGGGCGCCTTCTACGTGATGGCCGCCCTGCCCGTGGACGATGCGGAGAAGTTCCAGGAATGGCTGCTCACCGAGTTCGACGACCACGGCGACACCCTGATGTTCGCCGCCGGCGGCCCCTTCTACGCCACCCCCGGCAAGGGCGTCAACGAGGTGCGCATGGCCTACGTGCTGGAGCGGGAAAAGCTGGAGCGGGCCATGGAGGTCCTGGCCATCGCCATCCAGAAGTACAACGCCCGCTGAACACAGCGCGGACCATACAAGCTCTTGGGGTCCCCGGCTTCGGGGACCCCAAGATGCCTGTTGAGGGAAATTCCTGTTGACAGAGCGGGCTTTCTTCGGTTATAATGTCTGCTCGACGGCCTGTCCGCCGTCTGTTTTGTCAACTGCTTCGCGCTCAGGAAGGCGCGATGTTGAGTAGACCTGTCCGCCCGTGAGCGGGCAGGCCAAAAGAATAATCCGGAAAGGAGTGCAAAAAATGCTTCGTACCTACCAGCCCAAGAAGCGCCAGCGCAAGAAAGAGCACGGTTTTCTCAAGAGAATGAAGACCGCCAACGGCCGCAAGGTCCTCGCCCGCCGCAGAGCCAAGGGCAGAGCCAAGCTCAGCTACTGATCCCCGCGTCCCCGTGAGCAGGGTCGGAACATTTGACAGCATCCATATGGTTTTCAGGGCGGAGCGATCCGCCCTTAAGGCGTATTGTCAGAAATGAAAAAACGGTGCACCCTGAAAAAAAACAGCGATTTCAGGCGCTTGTATGCCAAGGGCAAGAGCGCGGCGAATCCCTATATGGTGCTCTACTGCCGGCGAAACCGGACGGGAGAGACCCGCCTGGGCTATACCGTGTCTGTGAAGCTGGGCCACGCCGTGGTCCGCAACCGGATCCGCCGCCGTCTGCGGGAGACCGTGCGCCTCAACGCGCCGCGGCTGCTCCCGGGATGGGATATCGTCCTGGTAGCCCGCTCCCGGGCCCTGGACGCGCCCTTTGAGAAGCTGCAGGGGGCCTTTCTGACGTCCTGCGGCAAGCTGGGCCTTCTGCAGAAGGAGGATCCGGCATGAAAAAGCTGCTGATCGCCGCCATTCGCTTTTACCAGAAGCATATCTCCCCGGGCCGCGCGCCCTGCTGCCGCTTCCGCCCCACCTGCTCCCAATACGCGCTTCAGGCCATCGAAAAATACGGCGCCCTCAAGGGCGGCTGGCTGGCTCTGAGGCGAATCAGCTGCTGCCACCCCTTTTATAAGGGGAAGCGCGGCATCTACGATCCCGTTCCGTAAAGGAAAAGCCTTCAAAAAGGAGAAAAAAGTATGTCCTTTGGGGAAATTGTAACCTGGCCCTTTGCCAAGGTAATGGTCTTCTTCTATGGCCTTACCCACAGCTACGGCCTGTCCCTGATCCTCTTCAGCTTCCTGGTGAACCTGGTGCTGATGCCCTTCATGGCCAAGAGCAAGAAGAGCATGATGCGCACCACCCGTCTCCAGCCCCGGATCCAGGAGATCCAGCGCCGCCACGAGGGCAACCAGCAGAAGCTGAACGCCGAGATGCAGAAGCTCTACCAGGAAGAGGGCGTGAACCCCCTGGGCGGCTGCCTCTGGTCCCTGCTGCCGCTGTTTCTGCTGATCCCCCTGTACAGCATCATCCGTCTGCCCATCACCCGCATGATGGGAGCAAGCAGCTCCGTGGTGGAAGCGCTCAGCGAGAGATTCTCCGCCGAGCTTTCCGGGATGGGCAACCGGGTCGCCGCCTATAAGGAGATCATCCTGACGAACCTGGCCCATGCCAATTGGGAAAGCATCGACCCTGAGCTGAAATCCGCCGGCCTGCTGGATGTGGACCTGAGCTTCCTGGGCGTCCCCCTGGGCGACACGCCCGATTGGCGCGTTATCTTTACCGGACCCTGGACCTGGGCCGCCATCGGCCTGTTCCTGATCCCCCTGCTCTGTACCGGCCTCTCCTGGCTGAGCATGAAGGTCGCCAATGCCACCAACCCCAGCACCGCCCAGCAGGACGCCGCCAGCAAGGGCATGGGCAAGACCATGAACCTGATGATGCCCCTGATGAGCTTGTTCTTCTGCTTCATGATGCCCGCCGCCATGGGTATCTACTGGATGGCCAACAGCTTCTTTGCCATGATCCGCGACTACTTCCTCACCAAGTACTACAAGAAGCAGCTGGACATCGAGGACGCCGAGCGCCTGGCCGCCCGCAGCGAGCGGGAGAAGGAGCTGGAGGCCAAGCGGGAAGAGACCGAGCGCCTGAAGGCCGAGGGCAAGACCGAGGTCAACACCAACACCAGCAAGAAAAAGCTCCAGGCCAACGAGAAGCAGCAGAACGCGGAGCGCCGCGCCGCCGCCGAGAAGGCCGAGCGGGCCGCCCGCAGGGAGCGTCTGGGCATCAAGGAGGAGGAGAAGCCCGCCTCCCAGGTGGGCAACCGCCGCTATGCCCGGGGCCGCGCCTATGTGCCCGATCGCTATGAGAACCCCGAGGCCGCGGAGGAGGCCACCCTGGCCGCCGCCATGGAATCCGAGGGGCAGGACTCCATCGACTACAGCGTGGAGGACAACAGCCCTGCCAATGAGCAGGAATAAGGAGTAAACAGACACATGGAAAAATACATTGAGACCACCGGCCGCACCACGGACGACGCTATCGCCGCTGCCCTGGCCTCCCTTCATCTGGACCGTGAGGACGTGACGGTGGAGGTGCTGCAGCTGCCCAAGACCGGTTTCCTGGGCTTCGGCGCCGCGCCCGCCCGGGTCCGCGTGAGCTACCAGGTGCCCGACGAGCCGGCCCCCGCACCCGCCCCGGTGAAGGCCGAGGAGCCTGCCAAGCTCCAGCAGCCCGAGAAGACCGAGAAGCCTCAGAAGTCCGAGAAGCCCCAGAAGTCCGAGAAGCCCCAGAAGTCCGAGAAGCCCCAGAAGTCCGAGAAGCTCCAGAAGTCCGAAAAGCCCGAGAAAGCGCCAATGCCCGAAAAGCCGGCCGCCCCTGCCGCCCCCGTGGACGAGGAGGCGGAGTTTGCCGCGATCCGCGCCTTCCTCAGCGGTCTGCTGGAGCACATGGGCGTCAAGGCTGACATCGAGGTCCGCCGCCGCGATAACGGCGGGATCGGCGTGAACCTGACCGGGGACAGCATGGGCGCCATCATCGGCCGCCGGGGCGAGACCCTGGACGCCATCCAGCACCTGACCAACTACGCCGTCAACAAGGACAACGATAAGCACATGCATATCAGCGTGGACGCCGAGGGCTACCGCAGCAAGCGGGAGGAATCCCTGGCCCACTCCGCCCAGAAGATGGCCGAGAAGGTGCTCAAATACAAGCGCAGCATGGCCTTTGAGCCCATGAACAGCTATGAGCGTCACGTGATCCACACCGCCCTGCAGAACTACGAGGGCGTTACCACCAGCTCCACCGGCGTGGAGCCCAACCGCCGCGTGGTGGTCTCCTACGTCAAGCCCGAGGCCCCCAAGACCAACAAGCCTCAGAGCCGCGAGTGGGCCTGAGCATCCGCCAACAAGACATCGGAGGTTTGAAAATGATTTTTGAGAAAGTTCAGCAAGCCCTGGCGCAGCAGTTCGACATGGATCCCCAGGACATCACCATGGACACCAACCTGATCGACGACATCGGCGCCGATTCCCTGGATGTGGTGGAACTGATCATGTCCCTGGAGGACGAGTTCGGCATTGCCATCTCCGACGAGGACGCCGCCCAGCTCTACACGGTGCGCCGCATCGTGGAGTATCTGGAGAAGCTGCAGTAATTTGCTTCCTCGCCAACAGAAAACCGGCACGGTCGTTCGATCGTGCCGGTTTTCCTTCGGGCGGGAATGTGCTATCCTGAATAATACTATCCACCGATAAAACCCTTCATTTTTTACCGGCCAGAATCGCGCCATGCTTCGTTGGCGGCCTTGGCCATATATGTCCATTATGCCCTGCGGCCGCCGCCTCGCCTGACCCTTCTCCTCATAGGCGGCCTTGAGGATCTCGTCCACGACGTATTCCTTCATGGCGACCTGCAAGGCGGAATCGCCGTCGCAGTAGGAAAGCGTCTCTTCATAGGCGGCCTTTTTCGCGTCGTAGTCCTCGGCGGAATAGGCGCCCGCCAGGCTGCTGACCATCGAATTGAAGTTGGGGTTGGTGACGCTTGCCACGAAATAGGCGATCAGCAGGCCGAAGAACAGCACCGCGACGACGATCAGCACGGCCAGCAGAGCCTTGACGCCCTTTTTCATCTTCTTTTTAGCGGGCTTGGCAGCCTCGGCGACGGCGTCCTCCGTCTCCTCCGGCTCCTCTTCCGCATCGCCGGAATGGGTTTCCAGCTCCTGGATCACGGGGCCGCGGGCGGCTTCCTCCACCGTTTCGTCATACTTTTCCTGAAACGTATCGCGCAGCGTCTCCAGCTCCTCGTTCAGCGCCTCGTCGGCCTGTTCCGCCGTATCCTCCGCCGCGTCGGCCGCTTCGCAGACCGCTTCCTCCGCCGCGGTTTCTTCCGTCGCGTCTGCGGCCGCTTCGACCGTTTCCTCCGCGGCGCCGACGGATTCTCCGACGGCCGCAACGGTTTCTGCGGCGGCTTCTTCCGCCGCCCCGGAAAGCGGATCCGGGAGATCCCCGCCCAGAGGATTCTCTTTTCTGATCTCTTCGCTCATGTGTATCCCTCCG
>JAFWQQ010000100.1 GCA_017545165.1 Oscillospiraceae bacterium | reverse complement strand
TCGCAGAATTTGACCTGCTGGTAAAGGATTCCGTCCGCACCGTATTCCTTGGCCAGGTCCGCCACATACTGCTTGCGGCCGTAGACCTTGTCCATGCTCATCATGCGCGGACACTGGCAGTTACGGATATAATGGCGGCAGACCTGGAGCAGCGCGTCCTCCTCGTCGTTGAGGGCGATCTCCTCCCGGCCGGGGTAGGAGCCGAAGCAGAACCGGTCGCAGCAGACCAGAGCGCCCTGCTCCTCAATGAGCTTGATCATGCCGCTGTCGTCCATCTCGGAGCCCACCAGCAGCACCCGGGCGCGCCAGGGCTTGTCGTCCGGCTCGCGGGTCTGAAGCTCTTCCAGCGTCTCTTCCAGCTTGTCGATGATCAGATACTTGGGACAGACGTAGGACGCAAGGCAGAGCACATGGAACTCATAGCCGGTGATCCGGGGCTTGTCGCCCTTGCGGAACTGGCCGATGGCGCGGATCAGGCGGCAGAGCCGGTTATGGTTCTCCACCGCTTTGCGGATGGCGGCGTCGGAAACGTCGATCCCGTATTTCTCGTGCAGGGGCTTGAGCACATGGTTGGTGCACTGCAGCACGGCCAGGTCCACATCGCTGTCGGTGTTCTTGAAGGCGATCTCCATATACTCATGGAAAAAGTTCGGGTTGTCCTTTCCCATGGTGTGCAGCAGTTCCATATTCTCCACCGCACGGTTCATCATGGTGCAGCCGTCGGGAGTGATGATACAGTCGGAGAAATTAAAGCCGCCCTCGATGGCCCGCTCCAGCAGGGCGCGGCTCGGCTCGCACAGCAGGTTGGTCATATCGTAGGTGGCGATATCCATGGAGCCGGTATTGGGGGCAAAGAGGCGAATGGAAAAGGCTCCGTCAAGGTTGAGCAGCGGCTCAGGGACGTTTTCGCAGGTATAGGCGACACAAACCTTGCCCTCACTCTTGGCCTGGGCGATGAGCGCGTTGTTCGCCTCCTGCAGAAGCTTCTCGAAGGTGTTCAGATGCTTTAAGTCTCTCATTTGATCCCTCTTTCCATAGATGATTTGCAATAAATCTCCGTCTCGATTTTAGCAATTTATCCAACTAAAATCAATATGATGTGACATTTTTATTGTTTTTGTAAAAAGAATGGAGGAGCTTTTGTGCAAAACATCCAGCCGCTTTGGATAGATGAAGAAAAGTGTATAAACAGATATGAAAAGTGTCTGTTTCCGGCCGGCCGGAGAAGTCCGCGGGCGAGCTCCGGAGGAAAACAGGCAGAAAACGTGTGATGATTTCTCTGCTGAGCATCCGGATCCCAAGCGAGCCGGAGCGCAGCGCACGGATGAGCGAACTGCGGGGTTGGCTGATTCAGAACAGGAGGCGCGGCAAAAAAAAGAGAGAATCCTCTTCGGATTCTCTCTTTTTCGGTAAAGGGACATCTTATCCGACCTTGGCAAGGGCGTCGTTGAACAGGCGGGGATAGGCGCTGACATAAGCGCCGACCACCGGCTCACTGAGGATCGTCCCGTCTTCGGAGATGAAGAACGAGGTCGGGAAGGTTGAAACGCCGGCCCAGTTCATATCACTCGTAAAGTGAATGTTGGGATAGCTTACGCCGCACTGGTCCATGATCTCAAGGGCCTCGGCCGTATAGTTGTCATTGGTCGCGTCAAAACAGATGCCGACCACCTGGCAGCCCTTCTCCGCGAGGCTGTCGTTGAGCTTCTGCAGCTCCGGCATCTCATTGACGCAGGGCCCGCACCAGGTTGACCAGATATTCACCATGGTCACCTTATGACCGGCGAACAGCTCTTCACTGGTGATCGTGTCGCCCTGCAGAGTCGTCGTTTCAAAGGTGATCTTGTCTCCGACTTTGCCGGGGAGCTCCCACTCGGCTTCCTTCAGACCGGAGACGAAAAGCTCCGGATGTTCCCGCAGCATGAGCAGTTCATCCCGATACTCTTCATGGATGTATCCATAACTTTCTTGCTCCGGCACCGCTTCTCCCGCAAAGGTATAGGTCGCGCGCTCCTGAACGATCAGAGACCATTTGTTATCGAAGCGAAGGGTTTCCCGATAAACGGGGATCTCGGTTCTCATGCTGAGATCCTCAGGGGGTTCTCCATAAAACGAACTGAGATACTCAGCCGGGGTGATAGTCTCGTAGTACTGGACGCTCTCTTCATCATCATAGAGGGCCTGCATGCTGAAAAGACATGTACGCGTGTAACCCTCTGCAAAAGCCGGAAGTCCTCCGCCGGCGTGTTTGTCCGCGGCAGCCTTTTCACGAAATGCCGCCCTCTCGCCTTCCGGTACCTCGATGTAGAACAGCTCCACATCGGCCTGGCCATAGCCGAAGGGGAAGATGTGCCAGAGCAGCTCGCCCTTCAGATTCTGGTACTCCTCCGGATACTCGAACCGGAAGCCGTACTTGGTCTCATACGGCGCATAAGGCTCGAGAGGTTCCGGCTCCGGGGTGGCGGGAACTTCTTCGGGGACTTCTTCCGCAGCCTCCGGCGCGTCCGCTTCCGCGGGGGCGGCGTCATTGGCAGCGGGCGCGGCACTCTGGCCGCAGGCGCAGAGACTGAGCAGCATCAGAGCCGCAAGCAGCAGGCAAAGGGCCTTTTTCATGTTAGTGCTCTCCTTTTGATTTATATAAAATTTGAATTGCGCGCTGCGTGATCTCAGACCTGGCTTTCATCCCTCAAGCATGGAAAGGGACTCGTCAAGTTCATCGGTGTAGATCTGCCGGTATTCTCCGATAAAAGCGCCGGAAAACGGTTTTTTCAGGATCACACCGTCGCTGTCCACATAAAGGAAGGAAGGGGAGCTGGATAATTCGGCGATCACCGGGATCCCGCCCTCCGGAAGAACCACGTTGAGATAGGTCACACCGGCCTTCGTCAGAATATTCTGCGCTTTGGAGGTATCTTCGCCGGGGTGGTAGTCCGTGCAGATCCCGATGATCTGGCAGTCCTTCTCTTCAAAGTTCTGGTTGAGCCCCTGCAGATAGGGCAGCAGCTCCACACAGGGGACGCAGCCGATGTCCCAGACGTTGATCATGGTGACCTTGTGGCTGGCAAAGATCTCTGCCAGATCGACGGGGTTTCCTTCCAGATCCGTTGTCTCAAACAGCAGGGTCTCGGGAACCGGCTTCCTAAGCTGGATGCCGGAGAGAAAGGCCTCCTTGTCCTCGCGAAGCGCCATGAACTCCTCAAACAGCTCGCCCATGTTTTCCTGATACAGCTGCAGATCTTCTTCGGAGTAAATGTCCTGCGACAGGAAGCAGGTCAGCTTTTCCGCTGTTCCGATTTCTTCCAGGGAAACGTTCTCCCATCCATCCTTTGGCACGAGTTTGTCTTTCAGATACTCTTCCGCTTCGGACGCATCTTTCAGCACACAGATCACTTCGAACAGCTCTCCGGTCTTATAATCCTTTCCGTACCGGGGCACCGCATGGTCGGAGCTGACATAGTTCGATCTGATCACATAGATCAGATCATCCGCCCGGCGGCTGTCCCACCCGATGGGCGCGTGGAGCTCTCTGTACTTCTCCGGCGCGTAGAAGCAGAAACCGGCTTCGGGTTTCAGCATGGTGGGTTCCGCGGTCTCCAGAACGATCGTTTCGGTCCTGTCCGCGCTCTGAAAACCGTACTCCCGGTCCGTGCCGATGACGCCCATGGGAACCTTCAGGACGTGGACCGTACAGGGCGCGTCCTTCCCGGTAAACACAGCGACGCCCTCCCCGTCCGTCTCTCCCGTCGTGCACATTATATCGTCACACAACTGCAGGGTCACGCCCGGGATCGGATTTCCGTCCTCGTCCGTGACCGTGACCTCATAGGTGACGTCCGGGGCTTCTTCCGGGATCTCTTCGCCGTCCTCCGGCGCGTCCGCTTCCGCGGGGACTGCTTCGTTGGCGGCCGGCGCGGCGCTCTGGCCGCAGGCGCAGAGGCTGAGCAGCGTCAGCACCGCAAGGAGCATGCAAAGGGGCTTTTTCATGATTTCATCCTCCTTTCCAGAACAATCCATCCTTACAATATAATAGATGCTCTGATCTGTCAAGCTCGCGCATACACAGAAACGGGAGGAAATTGCCCGAAAACAAAGCAAAATCCGAACCCATCTCCAAGCTGGAAGAACGGGTTCGGATTTATATGCTGTGGTGACCCGTACGGGACGCCCCGCCTGCGGGCGGGCCGCCTCGCGGGGAAAACGTGCCGCCGGCACGTTTTCTGACACCGCTCGGTTCGAGTCCCGACGAAAGAGATCAAAAAGAACGGCCCCACCTTACGGTGAAGCCGTTTTTTTGGTGACCCGTACGGGACTCGAACCCATGTTACCGCCGTGAAAGGGCGGTGTCTTAACCACTTGACCAACGGGCCATGGGAAAGGCGCAGCTTGGGTTTGGATCAGGCTGCGCCTTTGATCTGGTGGAGAGCAGCGGACTCGAACCGTTGACCTTCCGCGTGTGAGGCGGACGCTCTAACCAGCTGAGCTAGCCCTCCAAAGCTTTGATATCATAACACATCCTTTTGACGATTGCAAGAGGTAATTTTCATGTTCTCAAAAAACTTTTTCAAAGCAGAAAATTTTTGTTGACAAGCGGCACCCGGTCTGCTAAAATCCTATTGTTCGTCGAAAGACATGGCGGCATAGCTCAGTTGGCTAGAGCATGCGGTTCATACCCGCAGTGTCCCCGGTTCGAATCCAGGTGCCGCTACCATCGCCCCGCTCCAAGGAGCGGGGCTTTTTCTTCGCCCTGTTTGCGAAGAAAAAAATCAAGACTTCCTTTTCCCGCGCAAATGGTGTATAGTTAACAAGTAAAAAATATACTCCGGCGACCGCATGGCCGCCATTTCTGTTGAGGTGATTTTATGGAAGCAGGCAACGTGCTGTTTCACATCGGGCCGCTGGAGGTCACAGGCACCGTGACTACCACCTGGGCCATCATCCTGATCCTGACGCTGCTCAGCTGGCTTGCCACCCGGAACATGAAGGATGTGCCCGGCCCGCTGCAGACGGCGGCTGAGCTGGCGGTGGGCAGCCTGCAGAACTACTTCTCCGGCAATCTGGGCCGGGAGCACGCCTAGAAGTATTTCCCCGTGTTCGCGACCTTCTTCATCTTCATCATTGTGTCGAACTATACCGGCATCCTGCCCGGCGCGGGTCATTTCGCGGGCTTCAAGGTGCCCACGGCCTGCCTGTCCGTAACGGCGGGACTGGGGATCATTGCCTTTTTTATGACCCACACCATCGGCATCAAGGAAAAAGGCTTTGGGAAATACCTGCTGCATCTGCTCAAATCCATGCCGCTGCCGCTGTTCTTCCTGGTGATCATCGAGCAGTTTGTGCGCCCCTTCTCCCTGGCCCTTCGTCTCTACGGCAATATGTACGGCGAGGAGAACGTGACGGAGAACCTGTACGAAATCTTTCCCATCGGTGTTCCGCTGATCATGAATGTGCTGAGCCTGCTGTTCTGTATGATCCAGGCCCTGGTGTTTACAATGCTGCTGTCCATCTATGTGTCGGAAGCATTTGAAGAATAAATAAAAAGTTTCACTTACTATTGGAGAACGTTTTTAGGAGGAAATTATTATGACATCCGGAATCATTGCCATCGCCGCCGCCCTGACCATCGCTATCAGCACGATTTGCCCCGCCCTTGCGCAGGGTAAAACCGCTGCCAGCGCGATGGAATCCATCGCCCGTCAGCCGGAGGCCGCAGGCGACATCCGCTCGACCCTGATCCTCTCTCTGGGCCTGATGGAAGCGCTGACCATCTACGGTCTGCTGATCGCCTTTATGCTGGTGAGCAAAATCTGAGACAGAAGGGGAGACCGTCCATGTTAAGCATCAACATTTCTGAGCTGATCTGGACCGTCATCAACTTCTTTCTGCTGCTGTTATTGCTCAAGCGTTTTCTCTATACGCCGGTGATCCGTTTTATGGAAGAGCGGGACGCGCGCGTACAGGCCGGCTTACAGGCGGAGCGGGAAGCCCAATCCGCTCTGGAAGAGACGGCGGAGAGACTCGCCGAACAGAAGGCCGAGGCCAGACGCCAGGCACATGAGATCGCCGCTCGGGCGGAGAAGGAGAGCGAGGCGCAGAGCGCCGAGGCGCTGCAGGCGGCCCGGGAACAGGCCAGAGACCGGTTCCAAACCGGGAGCAAGGAGCTGGCCGGGCAGCAGGAACGGGAGGAGTCTGCGCTGCAGGGGGAGAAAGACGCCCTGGCGGAGCTCCTGTCCCGGCAACTGCTGAGCTGAGAGACAGCAAATGAGTATTCTATGCAGGAAGGAGGGATGACCGGACCATGGGTGGCTGGAATATTTTTTACGGGCTGATCAACTTCGCAATCCTTGCCGTCGCCCTGTTTTTCATCGGCAAGAAGATCCTGATCAAGGGTTATCAGGGCCACAGAGATCAGATCAGCGACGCGCTCAAACAGTCCGAAGCGTCCCTTGAAAACGCAAAAAAGCTCCGTGACGAGCTCCCGGAGACCGAAGCCCGGGGCGAAGCCGAGCGGGCGGAGATCCTCTCCACTGCGGAAGCAGCCGCGGCCGCCGGCGCTCGGCGCGCCAGAGAGGCGGACCGGGAAAACGCGGAGGAGATTGCCGAGGAGGCGGAAAAGAGCCTTCGGCACGAAAAACTGCGCATCCGCCGGGAACTCAACGAGAAGGCGGGAGAGGAGATCACCGCGGCCGCGGCGGAGCAGCTGAAACGGCCGGAGTACGCGGAAAAGCGCGCCCAACTGGCGGAGCGTTTTGCCCACAGCCTGGAGCAGCAGCTGAAGCTCACGCCGGGTGAACAAATGAGCATCCGCAGTCAGGGCTCGGTCAAGCTGATCATCCGCTCCGCGGAGCCTCTGGACGAAGTCCTGGTCGAGCATCTGAAGGAGACGGTGCGGGATCATCTGCGCGCCGCGGGATTGACCGCGGGCGCCGCCCATTTGAGCGTCAGCACCGAGATCGACGAGAGCCTGGTGGGCGGCATTTGCCTGAAGCTGGGCGATACCGTCTATGACGGCAGCGTCGCGGGCCTGCTGCAGCGGGCCCGGAACAGGATCAGCCATGCGGAGAATGCGGATACCGAACTGATTGAGGCCCTGCGGCAGGAGCTCTCCGGACTGGACCGGGAGCCGGACGTCTATCAGACCGGCACCGTCATCAGCGTGTCCGACGGCATCTGCCGGGTCTCCGGCGTGTCCGACGCCATGGCCGGTGAGCTGCTGGAGCTGGAGGGCGGCCTGCGCGGCATGGTGATGGACCTGGAGAAGGACAATGTGGGCGTGGTGCTGCTGGGCAACTACGACAGCATCCAGGAGGGCCAGAAGGTCCGCCGCACCGGGCGCATCATCGAGGTCCCCGTGGGCGAGGAGCTGATCGGCCGCGTGGTGGACGCGCTGGGCAATCCCCTGGACGGCGCCGGCGAGCTGCACACCACCGAGACCCGGCCCATCGAGAGTCCGGCCCCCGGCGTCATCAGCCGCAAGAGCGTGTCGGTCCCCATGCAGACCGGTATCAAAGCCATCGACGCGCTGGTGCCCATCGGCCGCGGCCAGCGTGAGCTGATCATCGGCGACCGGCAGACCGGCAAGACCGCCATCGCCCTGGACACCATCATCAACCAGAAGGGCAAGGACATGATCTGCATCTACGTCGCCATCGGCCAGAAGGAGTCCACGGTGGCGGGCGTGGTGAAGACGCTGCGGGAGTACGGGGCCATGGAGTACAGCATCGTGGTCTCGGCCAGCGCGTCGGAGTCCGCGCCGATGCTGTACATCGCCCCCTACGCTGGCGCGGCCATGGGCGAGTACTTCATGTACAAGGGCCGGGATGTGCTCATCATCTACGACGATCTCTCCAAACAGGCCGTCGCCTACCGTGAGATCTCCCTGCTGCTGCACCGTCCGCCCGGACGGGAGGCTTTCCCCGGCGACGTGTTCTACCTGCACTCCAGGCTTCTGGAGCGCGCGGCGAGACTGAGCCCGGAGGCGGGCGGCGGCAGCATGACCGCCCTGCCCATCATCGAGACCCAGGCGGGCGACATTTCCGCCTACATCCCCACGAACGTGATTTCCATTACCGACGGCCAGATCTTCCTGGAGACCGACCTCTTCAACTCCGGCATCCGCCCCGCCATCAATGTGGGCCTGTCGGTGAGCCGCGTGGGCGGTTCCGCCCAGTTGGGCGCCATGAAGCAGGTGGCCGGGCGGCTGAGAATGGACCTGGCCCAGTATCGGGAGCTGGCGGCCTTTGCCCAGTTCGGCTCCGATCTGGACAAGGCGACACGGCAGAGCCTGCACCGGGGCGACCGGATGACGGAGCTGCTGAAGCAGGGCCAGTATCAGCCCATGGAGGCCAGCGACCAGGTGGTGGCCATCTTCGCGGCCAACGAGGGCTTCGCCGACGGCGTGGAGCTCAAGGACATCGCCCGCTACGAAAAGGGCCTGCTGTCCTGGGTGCGGGAGCGCTTCCCGTCACTGCACGATGTGATCATGAGCGGGAAAAAGCTCGATGGCGAGCAGCTGGAAAAGCTGCGCGCCGTGATCGGCGAGTATACCGAGAATTTTGAATAAGACCCATTGTCCGCCGGGGATTTGAAAGCCTTTCCGGCGGGAGAACAAGAGGGGCGCGCCCCCTCTGAAGACGGGAGGTGAGACACATGGCAAATCTTCGCGCCATCCGGACGCGGATCAAGAGCGTGGAAAACACGCGGCAGATCACCAAGTCCATGAAGATGGTGGCGGCGTCCAAGCTGAGAAAGACCCAGGCGGCCTTCGGCAATCTGAGGACCTTTTCAGAGCGCTGCGCGGAGATGCTGGAGGAAGTATCCGCCGGGGTGAAGCCCTGCGACAGCCCCTTCCTGCAGCCGCGAAACCATCCCGGCGCCGTGTGCTATGTGCTCATCGTGGGTAACCGGGGCCTCTGCGGCACCTTCAACAACAGCCTCCTCCGCTATCTGGAGGAGCAGGCGCGGCAGGAGAGCAGGGAGCAGTTTCTGGTGGTCTGCGGGCGCTGGGGAAAAGACATGATCGCCGGCACCGGACTGCGGGTGGAAAAGACCTTTGAGATCAGCGACACCCCCACCGCGGCAGAAGCCCGGGCGCTCTCCGCCTGGCTGCGGCAGCTGTATCTGGACGGCAGGGCGGAGGAAGTGGTGCTGGTCTACCAGCATTACCGTTCGGTCCTCTCCCAGGTCCCCGCGCGAAAGACCCTGCTGCCGCTGCCGAAAAAAGGCGACGCCGGCAGAGAGTGCCGGTTCCTGTTTGAACCGGACCGGGAGTCGGTGCTCAAGCGGCTGATCGACCTCTATATCGACAACACCGTCCACTCGGTGCTGCTGGAGAGCCGTACCGGTGAACATTCCGCCCGCATGACCGCCATGACCTCCGCGTCCGACAATACCGACGAGCTGATCGGCAAGCTGACGCTGCAGCTCAACCATGCCCGTCAGGCGGCGATCACCACGGAAATCTCCGAGATCGTGGGCGGCGCGGATGCCCTGAAGAACAAGCAATAGAAGGATCGGGAGGAGTTCCCATGACAAAAGGAACCGTAAAAAGAGTGATCGGCCCGGTGGTCGATGTTCATTTCCGGGAAGGTGAGCTGCCCGAACTGTACCACGCGGTCGAGGTGGAACTGCCGGAGCGCAAGGTGGTCATGGAGGTCGTCCAGCAGATCGGCGGCGGCGACGCCCGCTGCATCGCGCTCAGCTCCACCGACGGGATCTCCCGGGGCTGTGAGGCGGTCAATACCGGCAGCTCCATCACCATGCCCGTGGGCGAGGCCACCCTGGGTCGCATGTTCAACGTGGTGGGCGAGCCTATCGACGGGAAGGGCCCGGTAAACGCTCAAAAGCGCCTGCCCATCCACCGCAAGCCCCCGGTGTTTACCGATATTCTTCCCGCGACAGAGCTGCTGGAGACCGGCATCAAGGTTATCGACCTGCTGGCCCCCTATGCCAGAGGCGGCAAGATCGGCCTCTTCGGCGGCGCCGGCGTGGGCAAGACGGTGCTGATCATGGAGCTGATCCGCAATATCGCCTACGAGCACGGCGGCTACTCCGTCTTTGCCGGCGTGGGCGAGCGCAGCCGCGAGGGCAACGATCTCTGGCACGAGATGAACGAGAGCGGCGTCATCAACAAGACGGCGCTGGTCTTCGGCCAGATGAACGAGCCCCCCGGCGCGCGTCTGCGGGTGCCCCTCTCGGGCCTGACCATTGCGGAGAACTTCCGCGACAAGAGCGGTCAGGATGTGCTGCTGTTCATCGACAACATCTTCCGCTTCACCCAGGCGGGCTCCGAGGTCTCGGCCCTGCTGGGGCGCATGCCCTCCGCCGTGGGCTATCAGCCCACCCTGGCCACCGAGATGGGCGATCTGCAGGAGCGCATCACCTCCACCAAAAACGGCTCCGTCACCTCGGTGCAGGCCATTTACGTGCCCGCCGACGACCTGACGGACCCGGCCCCGGCCACCGCCTTTGCCCACCTGGACGCCACCACCGTGCTCTCCCGCTCCATTGCGGAGCTGGGCATCTATCCGGCGGTGGATCCGCTGGAGTCCTCCTCCCGCATCCTGGAGCCGGGCATCCTGGACAAGGAGCACTACGAGACTGCCCGGGCCGTACAGCAGGTGCTGGAGCGCTACCGCCAGCTGCAGGACATCATCGCGGTCCTGGGTATGGACGAGCTGGGCGCAGAGGACCGGGCCGCCGTGAACCGGGCCCGCCGGATCCAGCGCTTCCTGTCCCAGCCCTTCCACGTGGCGGAGAACTTCACCGGCATGGAGGGCCGCTATGTGCCTTTGAAGGAGACCATCAAGGGCTTCCAGGCCATCCTGGGCGGCGAGGTGGACGACCTGCCGGAGCAGGCCTTCCTGCTCTGCGGCAGCCTGGATGAGGTCATTGCCAAACGGGGGAGCTTCTGATGGACGCGATTTCGCTGCATGTGCTCACCGGGGACGGCCCGGTGCTGGAGCAGACGGTGGAGGCGGTGAATCTGCCCACGGCCTTCGGCTCCATCGGGGTCCTTAAAGGCCACGCGCCCATGCTGTGCAACCTGGAAGAGGGAGTCCTCCGCTGCCGCAGCAGCCAGGGGACCCTGCGGCTCTTTATCGGCTCCGGGATCGCCAGCGTGGAGCACAACGAGGTGAACGTGCTGGTCTCCGCCGCAAGCCTCCTGGAGGAATAGGATACGAATACTGCTCAGGCTGTCGACAAAGCCTGAGGGCTTTGCCGACAGGAGGGGCTTCAGCCTGCTGCGCGCACTCGCTTGCGTGAGACGCTCGCACACTTGCAGGCTGCAAAGTGTGATTCCCGAGGTACACGCCCCCGGAAATCACATATTTTATCGCCTTCCGAGGCGAAAAACTCGGTGAGACCTTTTTCAGGGCATTTTACGGGCCTTTTCCTTTGGCGCTGCCGGGGCCGCGGGAGCTTCTTAAGAGTCTTAAGCTTTCTTAAAGATGCCGCCGATCCCTTGTTTTTTGGCCCCAAATCCCCTATAATGCAACATGTGATACGAAGTGCTCGTATCACCTTGTTTTTCCCGGATCATGGAAAAGGAGGTTTCAGAATGAGACATGGGAAGAAGATTCTGGCGCTGCTGCTGATGCTGGCGCTGCTGGCGTCCATGGGCGTCTCGGCCCTGGCCGAGGACGCAGAGGACGCGGTGATCGTGGTGGAAGAGCCTTCCGCCGAGACGGGCGACGCCGGCGACGCCGGGACCGGGAATGTCGGGACCGGGGACGCCGATGTGGGCGAAACCAAGACCGGAGATCCGGACGTCGGCGTGATCAAGGCGGGGGACACCGAGGTCGAAGAGACCGAGAGCAAGATGACCGTCAAATGTGTGGACGCCGATGGCAAGACCATCCGGGATGAGAAAGACGACTATCTGGATCTGAGCAAGGATCTGGTGGTGGATGAGAAATACAGCCGCCCGGAGATCGAGAACTATACGTACCAGAAGATGATGGTGGGCGAGGACGAGATCAACAAGCTCACCGTGACCCACAATGAGAGCGGCCCCGTCATCACCGTCACCATCGGCGAGGGCGAGGAGGCCAAGGAGAAGACCCTGACCGGCAGCGAGACCCTCGTCTTCGTCTACGCCCAGACCGTGGTTCCTCACGAGCACAGCTGGGACGACGGCAAGGTCACCAAGGCGGCCACCTGCACCGAGAAGGGCGAGAAGACTTATACCTGCGGCGGCTGCGGCGCCACCCAGACCGAGGAGATCCCCCCCCTGGGCCACGACTGGGCTGATCCCAGCTACACCTGGAGCGCGGACAACAGCGCCTGCGAGGCCAAGAGGGTCTGCAAGCGGGACAGCGCCCATACGGAGAGCGAGAGCGTCAAGCCCACCGAGACCATCACCAAGGAACCGACCTGCACCGAAAAGGGTGAGAAGACTCTGACGGCCAGCTTCTCGAACAGCGCTTTCGCCGCTCAGAGCAAGAACGTGGAGCTCCCGGCCCTGGGCCACGATTTCGCCCACGGTCACTGCAAGCGCTGCGGCGCCCTGGATCCCAACTTCAAGCCCAAGCTTTGGGACAGCAGCAACGGCCACGCCAGCTGGGGCACCGACTATGTGGTCTACTCCGACGCGGCCCCCAAGGACTTCCAGAAAGTGGTGATCGACGGCGCGGTGCTCTCCTCCTCGGACTACAAGGTCACGGAGAAGGACGGCAACACCGTTGTCACCGTCAAGGGCTCCTTTATCAAGAACCTGGCGGTAGGCCAGCATAAGATCAGCGTGGTGTCTTCCACCGGCACGGCCGGGCGGACCTTCAATGTCAGCGACAAGCCCAAGACCGGCGACGAGAGCATGGCTCTCTGGACCGGCCTGCTGATCCTCTCCGCCCTGGGCAGCAGTGCGGCGATCGTTACCCTGCGGAAGAAGTACAGCGCCGAATGAGAATCCAGTTTTGAAAAAACACATCCCCGCCCGATTCGGGCGGGGATGTTGTCAAATCAGGGACAACGGGCGCAGGACGGAGTGTTGGCGCGAGGCGGCGGGCGCGACCTGAAGCGCCCCTACGGCGAGGTCTTGTCTTCCCCGCGCGCGGGGAAGGTGGCCCTGCAAGGGCCGGATGAGGTCCTCGCGAAGCGGACGAGCCGTGCCCCGTGACCGCGGGAGGGGCAAGCCCCTCCCCTACGCCGCGGGACGGCGGGCTACCAATTCTAAAAACTAAAAACTAAAAACTAAAAACTTAAGAAACGGCCTCACACCCGGATGCTCTCCAGCAGCGCCTCCACGTCTCTGGCCAGGTCGGCCAGGGCGCCGGGCTGGAAGGGAGAGGGGAAGCCGGCCTCTTCGAGAAGATCCGTCCAGACCTTCTCGCCGCCCTGCTTCGACAGGCGCAGATAGCGGGCAAAGGCGTCGTCATAGTCCTTTCGGCTGGCCAGCAGGAACTGGAAGGCCGCGGTCTGGGCCAGGCAGTAGTCGATATAGTAGAAGGGGCTCTCGTAGATGTGCATCTGATACTGCCAGCGGGTGCCCTTCTCCAGATAGGGCATGCCCTCGAAGGAGATGTGGGGCCGGAACTGCTTTTCCAGCTTCAGCCACTCCGCGTCCCGCTCGTCCGGCGTCAGCTCCGGATGCTCGTACACGATGTGCTGGAAGGCGTCCACCATGGTGCCGTAGGGGATGAAGGAGAAGCTCTCCAGGGCGTGCATGAACTTGTAGCGCTCGGCGTCGGCGCCGAAGAAGTCCTTCATATAGGGCCAGGCGAAGAATTCCATGCTCATGGAGTGGGTCTCCGCAGTCTCCATGCCGCCGCACTGCAGCTCCAGGGCAAAGCGGTTGTCGGCGATGAGGTAGGCGTTCAGGGCGTGGCCGGCCTCGTGGGTCACCACGTCCACATCCCCGGCGGTGCCGTTGAAGTTGGCGAGGATGAAGGGCTGCTTGTACTTGTGAAATTCCGTGCAGTAGCCGCCGCCCCACTTGTTCTTGCGGGAATCCACGTCGAAGGCCTCGTTTTCCAGCATCAGGTCGATGAAGTCCCCGGTCTCCTTGCCCATGGCGTGGTACATCTTTTTGGCGGAGGCGAAGATCTCCTCCTTGCCGAAGGGCTTGGGGTCGCCGCCGGGCATGATGACCCCGTCGTCATAGAACATGTATTTGTCGATGCCCAGGCGTTTGGCGTTCTCGGTGCGGAGCCTTGCCACCACGGGCACGATGTCCTTCAGGACGTTCGCCCGGAAGTTTGCCACCTTCTCCTGGTCGTAGCAGAGCCTGCCCATCCGGTAATAGCCCAGCTCCACAAAGTTCTTGTAGCCCATCTTTTTGGCCATCCGGTCGCGGATATGGACCAGACGGTCATAGATATCGTCCAGCTGGGCCTTGTGCGCCTCCAGGCCCCGGCCCAGGACCTCGTAGCACTCCCGGCGCACCTTCCGGTCCGGGTCCTTGGCGAACTTCATCAGCATGGCACGGGGCAGCTTCTCGCCCTGCCACTCGAATTCCATGCCGCTCATCAGGTCGGAATACTCCCGGGTGACCTTGTTCTCCTCCACCATGTCCTCGATGATCTCGGCGGACATGCTCTTGCGCTGGACCTCCATGGATTGGAACAGCACCGGGCTCAGGGCCTGCTCCAGCTCCTTGCGGAAGGGAGAATCCAGCAGGGCGGAGGCATACTCCAGACTGTAGTTCTCAGCCACGGGGCCGATCTCGTCATAGTAATCGTTTTCCGCCACATAGAAGGGATCCACGGTGTTGATGGTGTAGCGCATGCTGGCCAAGGACGCGTTGGTATAGTATTCCAGGGACATCTTCAGGAAATCCTCCCGGGCGGCCAGGATCTCCTCCACACTCTTGGCGTTCTGGATGCGGGGGATCACGTCGTCCCGCACGGCCTTCAGTTCCTCCAGCGTTACCCGGCGATAGGGCAGTTCAGATACTTTCATGGGAATGCACGTCCTTTCGTTCCTTCGTTGTTGGGTGCTTCGCTGCTCCCACTATACACCGCCCGGGCTGCCTTTGCAATCCCGGAAGGGGCCTCCGGGCCGGATTCCCACGGGTTTGCCTTGACTTCTTTCCCAGGTTTTGTTATTCTGAGACCCGGAGAGCCCCTACATCTTGAAAAATTCGATGAAATATTCAGGAAAATTTACATTCCTTCTACCCAACGGCAGAAAAATGTGTTATACTACAAAAAAGCTATGATCAGCAGGAGGGATGAGATGGATCCGAACTGGAACGAGCAGCTTCTTTCCTTTATTTCTGCCAGCCCCACCGCTTTTCACGCCTGCCGCAATCTGGCGCAGCGCCTGGAGCGGGAGGGCTATACCGAGCTGAAAGAGCAGGACGCCTGGACCCTTTCGCCCGGGGGACGCTATTTTGTGCGGCGCAACGGCTCCGCCCTCATCGCCTTCCGGATTCCGAAAGGGGAGTTCAAAGGCTTTTTGATGATGGCCGCCCACGCCGATTCCCCCAGCTTCAAGATCAAGGAACACGCCGCCGTGCCCACCTCGGGGATGTATACCCGCCTGAATGTGGAAAAATACGGCGGGATGCTCTGCGCCTCCTGGATGGACAGGCCCCTTTCCGTGGCGGGCCGCGCCGCGGTGCGGGAGAACGGGCGCATCGTCATGAGACTCTTGAATGTGGACCGGGACCTGCTGCTGATCCCCCATGTGGCCATCCATATGGACCGCAGCGTCAACGACGGCAAGAAGTTCGACCCCAACACCGATATGCTCCCTCTCTTCGGGGACGCCGAAGCGGCGGAGAGCTTTGATACGCTGATCGCCGAGACCCTGGGCGTGAACAGGGAGGACGTGCTGGCGACGGACCTGTTCCTCTATCCCCGCACCCCCGGCACCGTCTGGGGCGCGAAAGGGGAGTATCTGTCCTCCCCGCGGCTGGACGATCTGCAGTGCGTCTTCGCCTGCACGGAGGGCTTTCTCCGCTCCGAGGCGGGGGAGAGCGCGCCGGTCCTCTGCGTGTTCGACAATGAGGAGGTTGGCAGCGGCACTAAGCAGGGCGCCGGCTCCAGCTTCCTGGAGGACGTGCTGGCACGGACGGCGGAGAGCTGCGGCCGTGATCTGCGGCGCTGCCTGGCCGGGAGTTTCCTGGTCTCGGCGGACAATGCCCACGCCCTGCACCCCAACCACCCCGAGTATGCCGACCGGAACGACAGGCCGGAGATGAACAAGGGCATCGTCATCAAATACAACGCCAACCAGCGCTATACCACCGACGCCGTGTCCGCCGCCGCCTTCGCGGAGCTCTGCCGGCGGGCGGAGGTGCCCACCCAGCGCTTCACCAACCGGGCGGACCTGCCCGGCGGCAGCACCCTGGGCAACATCAGCACCGCCCACGTCTCAGTGGACTCCGTGGACATCGGCCTTGCCCAGCTGGCCATGCACTCGGCCTATGAGACCGCCGGCGCCAAGGACACGGAATACCTGATCCGCGCAGCGGAGGCTTTCTTCGGCAGCCGCTTTGTCCGCGAGGAGGACGGCGTCAGCCTGCTCTGAGCGGCTGCGCATCCGATCATCGGGAGGAGAGAAAATTGAAAAAAGGGAGAGTCCTTTCCCGGATCCTGACCCTCGCGCTGTGCCTAGCGCTGCTGGCCTCCCCGGCGGCCTTCGCCGAGACTGCGGACAGGGACGCTTCGGGCGAGCAGGACGAATATGCGGTGATCGATCCGGAGGCTCTGCGGGAGATGGTGGAAAATTACGCGGCCGCCAAGCGATATATCCCGGAGGATCTCCGCATCGGCTACTGCTATCTGGATACCGGGGATACCTGGTATTATAACGGCGACGAATGGGGCGCCGACGAAGGTGTGAATACGGTGCCGCTGACGATGCGTCTGGCCGAGATGGAGTCCGGCGGGAAACTGACCCGGGATTCCAGGATCATGGATTACACCCTGGGGGAGATCGAGCGCAGGATCCTGATCTATTCCGAAGCGGATGTCATCCGTCAGGCAGAGCACTATCTCGGGACGAGCAGAGAGAGGCGCGAAAGCTATCAGGCCTACTCTCCCTTGCCGGAGGAGTACTATGATCCGGAATTCCTGGACCATGGCTATATCTCCGCCCGCTTCCTCACGGACGTGATGAAGACCCTTTACCTGGAGAACGAGCGCTTCCCCAATGTCCTCGAGTGCATGAAAGCCTGCGGCGTGAACCAATACTTCAACGGCGCGATCGGCGGCACGTATGAGGTCGCCCAGCAGTTCGGCTTTAGTAAGGAATATGCCAACGTCGCTTTCCAAAACTGCACCGGCATCATCTATACCCCCCATCCCTTTGTCCTGACCGTGATGACCCACAATGTGTGGATCGATCAGGAACTGATGCGGGATATGGCGATCCTGTTCAAGAATTACACGCTGAGCCTGGACAAGGCCTATGACGACTGGAGCAGCGCCGCTTCGGCAGCTGTGCCCGTCCCGGAGGACTCTCGGCGTTCTGACGGAGAGAATGCGGTCGTGGACCCGGCAGCTCTTCAGAAGCTGGTGGAGGACTATGCCAACGCCAAGGGCTATGACAAGGGCAATCTCCGTATCGGCTACTGCTATCTGGACACCGGTGACACCTGGTTCTATAACGGTGACAGCTGGGGCATGGGAGCAGGCGTGTACTATGTGCCGATGATGATGCTCCTGGCCGAGTGGGAGCATACGGGAAAGCTGACCCGGGACTCCAAGATCGCGGGTTATACCCTGGGAGATGCGGAATACTACATTCTGACGGAGTCCAACAGCGCCATCAAGAACAATATTCTCTACGGCGCTTTTGGCTCAGATCGGGAAATGCGCGAGAAGATGCAGGCCTATTCCACCTTGAAAGAGGCGGACTACGATTCGGACTATTTGGACTACTGCTATCTGTCGCCCCGTTTCCTCTTGGACGTGCTGAAGACCCTGTACTATGAAAACGAGCGCTTTCCCAACATTCTCGAGTGCATGAAGGCGCGCGGCGTGAACGACTGCTTCCACGGCGCCATGGGCGGAGCCTATGAGGTGGCCCAGCAGTTCGGCGCTTTCGAAGAAGCCAGAGGAACCGAGTACAACAACTGCATGGGCATCATCTACACGCCCCATCCCTTCGCTCTGGTGGTCATGACCAGGAATCTGGGCCACACCCAGGAGGTCATGCGGGATATGGCGATCGTGTTCAAAGATTATACCCTGACGCTGGACGCGGCTATGGAAAACTGAATTCTCTGACCGCACAGACCTGAGACAGCTTCCTCACGGCGAGAGTCCGCTGCTTCTGCGGTGGGTCCCGCTGTTTGGACGATAGAAATCTTGCAGCAAAAAACCGGAAATACATGAAGCTTGGAGGGAAAAACATGAAAATCAAAAGACTCTTTGCCCAGATCCTGGCCATTGCCCTGTGCCTGACGCTGCTGTGCCCCCTGGCGGCCCTTGCGGAAGACACCGGCAGCTATGCCGTCATCAACCCGACTGCCATGCAGAAGTTGGTGGAGGACTACGCCAACGCCAAGGGCTATGACAAGGGCAATATCCGCGTCGGCTACTGCTATCTGGACACCGGCGACACCTGGTTCTACAACGGCGACAGCTGGGGCTTCGGCGCAGGCGTGTACTATGTGCCGATGATGATGATCCTGGCCGAGTGGGAGACCGACGGAAAGCTGACCCGGGACTCCAAGATCGCGGGTTATACCCTGGGAGATGCGGAATACTACATTCTGACGGAGTCCAACAACACTATCAAGAACAGTATTCTCTACGGCGCTTTCGGCTCAGATCGGGAAATGCGCGAGAAGATGCAGGCCTATTCCTCCTTGAAAGAGGCGGACTACGATTCGGACTACATGAATTTCGGCTACGTGTCTCCCCGCTACCTCATGGACGTGCTGAAGACGCTGTACAATGAGAACGAGCGCTTCCCCAACATCATCGATTGCATGAAGGCGCGCGGCGTGAACGACTGCTTCCACGGCGCCATGGGCGGAGCTTATGACGTGGCCCAGCAGTTCGGTGCGTTCGAAGAAGGCGGCGGAAACGAGTACAACAACTGCATGGGCATCATTTACACGCCCCATCCCTTCGCTCTGGTGGTCATGACCAAGAATCTGGGCCACACCCAGGAGGTCATGCGGGATATGGCGATCATTTACAAGGATTACACCCTGACGCTGGACGGCGCTTATGACAAGTGGAACGGCAAGAATGAGCCGGCCACCGTCACCCCCACCGAGACCGAGCCCGAGCCCGCCGAGCAGCAGCCCGAGGGCGAGAATGAGCAGCCCAACGCCGGCCAGACCATCATCCCGATGCCCGGCAGCGAGACGAGCACTGAGCCTGAGACGCCCACTGAGGAGCAGCCGGAGCAGGGCGGCACGCAGATCATTATCCCCACGGAGCAGGGAACTCCCGGCGAGGAGCCTGCCCAGACCGAACAGGAGCCCGAGCAGCAGCCCGAGCAGCAGCCCGAACAGAAGCCCGAACAGAAGCCCGAGCAGCAGCCCGAAGACAAGTCTCAGCAGGAGAAGCAGGAGAAGTCTCCCGCTTCCGGACGCATGATCCTTCTGCTCGTCGGCGCCGCCATCTTTGTGATCCTCTTCCTGTTTGCGATCGTTCGGATCGTCAAGAACAGAAGGGATGAGGATTACGATGACGAAGATGAGGACGACGAGGACGAGGATGACGAAGACGAAGACGAGGACGAGGACGACGAGGATCTGAAGTACTGATCCCATTCCTTTTCCGCAGATACTACAGCAAGCATGAAGAAATTTCTTTCACTCCTGTTGCTTTTGGCGTTGTGTCTGAGCCTCAGCGGCTGCGGCGGCAGTCCCCGGGAAGTCGAGACGGTAGCCACTCTGGTGGAGCAGGACTACTCCCTGGCCTTCCGCACCGGCGATCCCACGGCCTATTATGTCGCCGCCGCCATTGAGGTGCTCAACGCGGAGGGCTTGGTGGACGAGCTGTCCGTCAAATGGTTCGGCAGCCGCATGGTGGACTTCGGCAAAAACGCGAAAGCCCTGGAAACCTTGGGGATGCCGGAGAGACGAAGCTTCATCATCGGGGTGGATGTGAACTCCTTCCCGATGGTCTACATCACCGGCGGTCAGTACTGGGGCTTTGACATTGAGCTTGCCACCGCGGTGTGTGAGAAGCTGAACTGGGATCTGAAGCTCCAGTCCATCGAGAAGGAAAACGTCTATATTGAGCTTTCCTCCGGCAATATCGACTGTGCCTGGGGCGGGATCGCCCTGGACCCGAATGAGGTCGCTGCCGGGAAGCTGGCGCAGTACGGTCCCTATCTCCACAATGATATCGTCATCGCCAAGCGGGGAGACGCGTTTATCGAGAACAAGTACATGCTCTCCCACAAGGCGCTGGCCATGTGTTCGACGACAGAGGCCATGGAGGCTCTGCAGAGCGACACTGGCATCATGAACCGCCTTGGCCAGATCTCCCGTCTGGCCGGCGGTACCACCGAATGCTTCCAGTACCTCTATCAGGGCCGCTGCGACGTGATCCTCACCGATACCACAGCCATCTGCTATTTCAACTGTCACTGACCATCAGAAAGCTCCCCTCCCGCAGGCCCGAGAGTCCGCGGGAGGGGAGTTTTCTTCATCGGCAGCTGGGGAGAGATCCCGCGCACTGCCTGAACGCAAGGCCGCGCAAAAAAACACCCGGAAAACAGGCGTTTTCCGGGCGTTTTTGCAAAATTTGCTTACTTGGCGGCCTCCATGCCGGCAAAGAGGGCCTTCTTGTTGCCTTCCAGGAACCGGGCCTTGCGCTCGCCCAGCTCAATGCGGATGGCTTCGATCATGCTCTCGGTGCTGCAGGCGGGGTCCTTTTCCATCAGCGCGCCCAAGATGGCCACGTTGGCGCCCTTGGGGTTGCCCACTTCCTCAGCGATCTTGTTGGCGTCGCAGTATACGACGGTGATGTCGTCCCGCTCGGCCTTGCGGTCGATGATGGAGCTGTTGATGACCAGAACGCCGCCGGGCTTCACATGGCTCTCGAACTTGTCCAGGGAAGGACGGTTCATGGCGATGATGGCGTCGGCCTTCTCCACCATGGGGGAGGCGACGGGCTCGTCGCTGACGGTGACGGAGCAGTTGGCCGTACCGCCGCGCATCTCAGGGCCGTAGGAGGGCAGCCAGGAGACGTGCTTGCCTTCCAGCATGCTGGCCATGGCCAGGAACTTGCCGATCAGGAGCATGCCCTGACCGCCGAAGCCTGCAAAAATATACTGTTTCGTCATTTTGCGTCAGCCCCCTTGTCTTTCTTCACACCCAGCGGGTAGTAAGGAATCATGTTCTCTTCCAGCCACTTCATGGCTTCCACCGGGTTCAGGCCCCAGTTGGTGGGGCAGGTGGACAGGACCTCGATCATGCAGAAGCCCTTGCCCTCCAGCTGATACTGCATGGCCTTCTTGATGGCAGCCTTGGTCTTGATGATGTTCGGGGTGTTGTTCACGGCGCAGCGCTGGATGAAGTAGGCGCCGGGCACTTCGGCCAGCATCTCGGACATCTTGATGGGCGCGCCGCACCACTCTTCCTTACGGCCGTAAGGAGAGGTGGTGGTCTTCTGGCCCACCAGGGTGGTGGGGGCCATCTGGCCGCCGGTCATGCCGTAAATGGCGTTGTTGACGAAGATGGTGACGATCTTCTCGCCGCGGTGGGCCGCGTGCACGACCTCGGCGGTGCCGATGGAGGCCAGGTCGCCGTCGCCCTGATAAGTGAAGACCAGGGTGTTGGGCTTGGCGCGCTTGATGCCGGTGGCGACAGCGGGAGCGCGGCCGTGGGCGGCCTCGTACATATCACAGTTGAAGTAGTCATAGGCAAAGACGGAGCAGCCGACGGGGGCCACGCCGATCACATTGCCGGCCTCCAGCTTGCCCTCTTTCACCAGCTCGTCGATGCTCTCGGCCACCAGACGGTGGATGATGCCGTGGTTGCAGCCGGGGCAGTAGTGGAAGGGCTTGTCGGTCAGCAGCTGGGTTTTCTCAAATACGACAGACATTTACTTAGCCTCCTTCATTTCGAGGATCTTCTGCTTGATCTCTTCGGTGGTGGGGAACTGGCTGCCCAGGTGGCCGAAGAAGTCCACAGGCTTGTCGCCGTTGATGGCAAGCTTCACGTCCTCCAGCATCTGGCCTTCGTTGACCTCCACGTCCAGCACGGCCTTCACGCCGTCACGGACGGCGGTCTCCCGCAGAGCGTCGGAGGGGAAGGGCCACACGGAGATGGGACGGAACAGACCGACCTTCACGCCCTCGGCGCGAAGCTCGTCCACAGCGGACTTGACCACGCGGGAGACGGTGCCGAAGGCGGTGACGACGATCTCGGCGTCGTCGGTCTTGTAGTTCTCCCACATGACCTCGTTCTTCTCGATCTCCCGGTAGGTGGCCTGCAGAGCCTCGTTGTGCACGCTCAGGGCCTCAGTCTCGATGTACAGGGAGTTGATGACGGCGCGCTTGGCCGGATCGTCGCCGGGCTTCCAGCCGGTGGCGGCCCAGGGCTTCTTCTCGGGATCGACCTTGAAGTCCACCATCTCGGGCATTTCCACAGGCTCCATCATCTGGGCGATGATGCCGTCAGCCAGGAACAGAACGGGGACGCGGTATTTCTCCGCCTTGTCGAAGGCGAACATCATGATATCAATGGCTTCCTGAATGGAGGCGGGCGCGTAGGTCAGCAGGTGGTAGTCGCCGTTGCCGCCGCCCTTGGTGGCCTGAAAATAGTCGCCCTGGGAAGCCTGGATGCTGCCCAGACCGGGGCCGCCGCGCATGACGTTCAGGATCACGCAGGGAAGCTTCGCGCTGGCGATGTAGGAGATGCCCTCCTGCTTCAGGGAGACGCCGGGGCTGGAGGAGGAGGTGATGACACGCTCGCCGGTACCGGCGGCGCCGTACACCATGTTGATGGCCGCCACTTCGCTCTCGGCCTGCAGGAAGCAGCCGCCGATCTCGGGCATACGGGCGGACATGTACTCGGGGATCTCAGTCTGCGGGGTGATGGGGTAGCCGAAGAAGAAGCGGGCGCCGGCGCGGATGGCGGCCTCGGCGATGGCTTCGCTGCCCTTCATAAGAGTCAATGCCATGTTTTTCCCTCCTTATTCCCGTTCGATCCGAATGGCCACATCGGGGCAGGTGCGCGCGCAGGACGCGCAGCCGATGCAGGCTTCCGGATTCACGGGTTCCGCCGGGTGATAGCCTTTTGCGTTGAGCTTCGCCTTGGACAGAGCCAGCACGCCCTTGGGGCAAGCCCGGACGCACAGGCCGCAGCCCTTGCACAGAAGCTCGTTGATCATGACTTTTACCATGATACTACCTCTTTTCTGCATGTTTTGATGTTTTCGGGGATTAACAATAATAACCGCACCGTGCGGGGAAATACGATGTAAGTTTTTAGTTCGTAGTTCGTAGTTTTTAGGGGCGGGAGGCCATCCCGGCGCTCCGTATCCTCCGTTTCCTGAAAACTAAAAACCAGAAACTTCTGATCCGCTCTGCGAATCAGCCCAGGCCGTGGACCCAGGAATCCCAGTCGCGCTGCATGAAGGTGTCGATATACAGGGGCTGACCGATGTACTGCGGGTCGTGGCCCTCGGCCAGGAAGGCGTCCAGGAACTCCTTCTTGCCGCTGGTGTAAGCCACGGGAATGCCGCTGAGCCGGGAGACCTCTTTCAGGATCTCGTAGCCGTGGCGGAGCTCTTCGGTGGTGGTGGCGGTGGCCAGGTTGGTGTTGTTGATCATGCCGGTGATCTTGAGCCGGGAGTGGATCTGCATCTCTTCCTGCAGGTGCAGGACCTTCTCCACCGTGCCCGCCAGAGGCCGCCGGGTGTTCACCACGTTCAGCACCTCCAGGGCGCCGGGCTCCAGCTCCATGAAGTCCTCATGATAGCGGCCCACGGCGGTAGCGCCCACCGCGTCGCCGCCCACGTCGAAGATGACAGTGTCCCAGTCCATGGCGAAGGCCGAGGCCACCTCGGCGGGCAGGGACAGGGTCTCGATGCCGGAGCAGGCGAAATTGGGGGAGACCAGGCGGATCTCCTTCATCCGGGTCATGCGTCCCCGCTCGGTAAGCCGGAAGTAGGTGTTGACCATGTCCAGGTCCAGCAGCTCCGTCCTCTCCCCGGCCTCCGCCGCGCGAAAGGCAAAGTTCAGGGCCAGCTCGGTCTTGCCGCTGCCGTAATTGCCGATCAGGACTTTCATTTTTTTCATAGGGCTTGCCTCACTCTTTCCGCTGAGAAAAATGCAGGATTATTCAGTTATCATTTTAGCATTGTCTTCCATGTCAGTCAATGCGGCAATTTGCCCATATTACCATTATTTTAAGCAACAATATGACGAAGAAATTAATGACTTGCGCTTGAATCGATGCAGAATCAGATAAAAATGGAGATTTGTGCATCGGTTCTATGGACGCCGGGAAGGGGACGTGATGAAATGAATAGTGAATAGTGAATAATGAACAATTATTGTGTCGGCTGCGCCGACGGATTGAAATAGAGGAGCGGAGCGCCGCACCAGCCTGCGGGCTGGTGCGCAATGAGACGGGGTGAGGGGCCGACGGGCGCGGTGCTGCGGGGAAAGATTTCGGTTTCGCTTGACAGAACAGCCGTGCCGGCATTACTTTTTTCCGAATTCCGAATTCCGAATTCCGAATTCCGAATTCCGAATTCCGAATTCCGAATTCCGAATTCCGAATTCCGGAAACTGTACTCTCCTCAGGGGCCTGTCTAAACAACGGACGGAGCCGTTTCCTCCGGATGTCAAAAATGCTCCGCCGTTTTTTTGCAACTTGCACCAAATTTCCCGGAGACCAGGTTTTCCCGGCGTTTTTCTTGCATAATTCCTTGCACTGTGCTAAAATACTGTCAAGTATGCATAGTGGGAGTAGTCTGCTCATTTTTGCAAAACTGCACTTTCCGAGGGGGGACGCACATGGAAAAGAAAGCCAAGATCATTACGGTCGCCGGGAAGGGCGGCGTCGGGAAGACGTCGATCTGCGCCTGCATCGTGAGACTGCTTGCCGAAAAGTATCCCGACAAGAAGATCCTCGCCATCGACGCAGACCCTGCCGTGGGACTGAGCGTTGCTCTTGGCGTGGACGTGAAGCTGACGCTGGATGATATCCGGATGAGCATCGTGGACAGCGTGGAGAACGGCGAGACCCGGGAGGCCCTGGAGCTTCTCAGCGAGGCCCGCTTCCGTATTTTCGACGCGCTGGTGGAGATGCCCGGTTTCGCTTTCCTGGCCATCGGACGGCCGGAGAGCTCCGGCTGCTACTGCAAGGTCAATTCCTATTTGAAGGAAGTCATCGGCATCCTGGCCAACAGCTTTGACTTCGTGGTCATCGACGGCGAGGCCGGAATCGAACAAATCCAACGCCGCGTGATGGAAAAGGTCACCCATCTGCTGCTGATCACCGATCAGAGCAAGAAGGGCGGCCAGGTCATCACCACCATCAAGGGTGTGGCGGACGATCTGATCTCCTACGAGCGGATCGGCGCCATCATCAACCGGGTCACCAACCCCGAGCTTGTGCCGCTCACGGAGGTGCCCGGCGTGGAGATCCTCACAGCGATCCCCGCGGACAGCGCTTTTGCCGCCAACGACATCAAGGGCAAGAGCGTTATGGAGCTGCCCGCGGATTCCTCCATGCTCAAGGGAGTGCAGGAAGCGCTCCGGAAAATAGAAATTCTTTGAAGAAGAGGTGTAACATTTGAAAGATCTTAAGCATCTGATCTACTTCGAACGTCTGCTTGAGAACGCCGACAATGAGCTTGTGGAAAAGGCCAAGGCGGAGGGCGGTATCTGCCTGGGCTATACCTGCTTCCACATCCCCGAGGTCCTGCTCAATGTGGACAACTGCTTCTCCACCAGACTGCGCGCTCCCAACACCGGCTCCATCGACATCGCCACCTACTACATGTCCAACTACACCTGCGAGTTCGCCCGCGCCCTGCTGGAGCGCGCCATCGAGGGCGGCTATCAGTTCCTGGACGCGATGATCGGCGTGGACGCATGTTCCATGATGAACCGCTCCATGGAGCACTTCGAGATCCTGCAAGTCAACAGCAATCCCAAGTTTTTCGTCACCCACACCGACATGCCCTTCAAGATCACCGACTACACCATCAAGGGCTATGTCCAGCAGATGCAGGTCCACGTGCTTAACCGCATCCACGAGGTCTTCGGCGCCGACGTCTCTGACGCCGCCATCCGCAAGGCTGTCGCCGAGCACAACGAGGTCTGCAAGATCATCTCCGAGATCCGCGAGATGCGCAAGGCCGAGAACCCCGTCATCACCGGCTATGAGTTCCATCTGCTGAACCTGGTGACCTACACCTGCCCCAAGGCGCTGATCCTGCCCTACCTGCGGGAGACCCTGGAGGAGCTCAAGACCCGCGAGCCCGACGCGAAGAGCCCCTTCCGCGCCCGGGTGGCCATCGTCGGCTCCGAGATCGACGATCCCAGCCTCACCAAGCTGATCGAGGGCTGCGGCGCCCTGGTCGTGTCCGACCGGTACTGCTTCGGTTCCACCCCCGGCCGCGAGGTCATCGAGCTCAACGACGAGGAGGACGCTCTCACCCAGATCTGCCGCCACTACATGGAGGTCTCCGAGTGCGCCCGCTACATCTCCGACGAGAAGGTGCTCCAGCGCCGCGAGACGGCCGACCGTCTGGCCAAGGAGTTCAAGGCCGAGGGCATCATCTACGAGCAAATGAAATACTGCGACTACTGGGGCTTCGAGCGCGCCCTGGTCAGCCACATCATGCACGACGAATACGGCTGGCCCGTCCTCTCCATCGACCGTCTGTACAACAACGGCAACTCCGGCCAGCTGCGCACCCGCGTCCAGGCCTTTGTGGAGTCCCTGGAGATCAAGCGCATTCATAAAGAGGAGGGTAACAAGTAATGGCAAAAGTGAAATACCCCAATCCTAAATTCTTCAAGGCAAAAGACAATATCGAGTGGAAAAAGCAGGGCGAGAACCTGAAGGAAGTCCTGGGCATCTTCGGCGGCATGCTGAAAGAGACCGACTGGAAGGCCTTCGGCAAGAAGTGCGTCGAGGACTGCAAGGCCAATGTGGAGCGCGTCAAGGGCGAGTACAAGGACTTCATGGCCCTGGACGGCAAGGAGAAGTGGGACCGCGTGGTGAACGGCGAGCGCAGCCTGGGCCGCCTCTACCGCAAGGGCGCCATGGCCACCGTCCGCCGCGAGTGGCGCGGCGTGAAGGACACGCTGTATGATTTCTACGAGTGGGCCCACATGTGGGGCATGCTCCTGATGACCTTCTCCAAGGACCTGATCCCCGCCATGAACAGCGCCCTGTGGTATCGCTGGATGATCTCATACTTCTGCTGCCACGGCTTTATGGACAAGAATATCCTGGGTCTGCGCGGCTCCAACCTGCGCATGAGCCATGAGGTCACCTTCCAGATCTTCCGCTACGTGGCGGAGAACCTGGTGCTCCTCTCCAAAGCCGACCGCAAGAACGGCAACAGCGACGCCCTGAACAAGATGATGTTCACCTTCGACGAGATGACCATGGGTCAGATCGCCGCCGGTTTCCCCGACCTCTGCGCCATCCCGCACCAGCTGCTGCCCATGTTCCTGGTCTCCGAGATCGACCAGCTGGTCTGCATCCCCTATATCGACGCGGTAGAGAGCTACGGCCTGCCCTCCGACACCTGCCCGGTGCCGTCTTCCGAGTGCGGCGCTCTGGTCATCAACGCCCTGCCGGACATGGGCTCCTGCTTCATCTCCAGCTCCATGCCCTGCGACGGCTCCACCATGGCCTCCTCCTACTTCGCCCGCCGCTTCCCCAACATCCCCGTGTTCCATCTCTGCTTCCCCGTCCGCTACCTGGACGACGAGAACACCGTGCAGATGGGCGCCGAGGATATCAAGGCCTGCATCAAGTTCATCGAAGAGAAGACCGGCGCCAAGTGGAACTGGGACCACTACTTCGCCTGCATGCGCCGCTTCAACCAGGAGACCGACCTGGAGCTCCAGAAGTGGGAGATCAACAAGTCCGCCTACCCGCAGTTCATCGGACCGAGCTACGAGCTCTTCCGCAAGTGGAACTACGAGATGGACGGCGGCATCGACCCCCGCGTCCTGCCCTCCATGGAGAAGGTCAACAAGATGCTGCAGAAGGCTTACGAGCGCCGCGAGACCGCATGGCCCGCGCGCAAGATGCGCTACCGCGCCATCGTGTGGTCCTGCCCGGCCCACTACTACGCCAACTTCTCCAACTGGCTTGCCAACTGCTGGGGCATCAACGTCCTGGTGGAGATGGAGTCCCTCAACTTCACCAAGCACCTGGAGACCGAGGACAAGGAAGAGGCGCTGCGTGACCTGGCCCGCCTGTACGAGCGCATGGTCATGCGCCGCCACACCAACGGCGGTTACCAGAACGTCGTCGACGAGTGCTGGCGCCAGGTGGAAGCCTGGAACGCCCCGCTGGTCATCATGTACCAGAACGTGGCCTGCAAGAACATGGCCACGGTCCAGGGCATTCTGGACGAGCAGGGCCGTCAGCGCGGCTACGACCTGATCTGGGTCGAGCACGACCTGATGGACCCGCGCACCGTCTCCCGCCGCACCATGCGCGACAAGGTCAACGAGTACATGCGCACCGTCAAACGCGCCGAGCCGGTTGACCCGTCCCTGGTGGAGTTCGAGGACGAGGTCTGCATGTGACGTCAGAAGAAGCCTGCTCCATTCCGCTTCCGTGGTTTCCAAAAGAGCCGCGAAAGCTCCATATCCGCAGGCTCCTTCTTCCTTAGCCAAATCAAACCCGCTTCGCTGGGCTTTGATTTGGGAAAAACAAAGAAGCCGCTTCGCGGCGATTGAAAAACAATAATACGAGGAGAGAATAATATAATGAAGTATTTCGGCGGATGCGACGTAGGTTCCACCTACACCAAGGCAGTCATTCTGGACGAGAACGGCAAGATGCTTGCCGACACCACCATCAAGAGCAAGATCAATTCCGAGCAGAGCGCCATCGCGGCCATGGACGAGGTCCTGAAAAAGGTGGGCCTGAACAGCAGCAAGGAGCTGGCGTACCTG
>JAFWQQ010000099.1 GCA_017545165.1 Oscillospiraceae bacterium | reverse complement strand
TTAGAATTTTACCGAGTCAGAATCGCGTCAGGCGAGGCGGCGGCCGCAGGGCATAATGGACATATATGGCCAAGGCCGCCAACGAAGCATGGCGCGATTCTGGCCGGTAAAAAATGAAGGGTTTTATCGGTGGATAGTATTTATGTTCCTCTTCCAACAGCTTGCTTCACTGGAGATTATATCCTCTGTGCGCGCAGATGGCAAGCGGCTGAACACATTTTGTCGTCGAAGCCGCTTGCTCAGTCAGCGCGGGCCGCGGCGATGCGCAGGCTCCGGAAGAGCGCTGAGGAGATCCCCGGCGGGAGCGGCCCGCCGGCGGCTTCCGAATTGCGGCGGATCAAAACGCACAGCCCCTGAGCGCTTCCGCCCCACAGCGCCCCCTCCGCGGATCCAAGCGCCGCGGCTCTTGACAAAGCGCGAAACTGCGCACATAATGCTGTTGAGAGAACAAAACAAAGGAGGATCCCCCATGACCTATCAGGAAGTCCTTGCCGCCGCCAGAGACTGCGTCGGCCCCTACTGCAAAGCATGCCCCGTCTGCAACGGCCGCGCCTGCGGCAACTCCATGCCCGGCCCCGGCTGCAAATACCCCGGCCCCACCGCCTCCCGCAACTTTGACAAGTGGCAGGAGATCTTCGTAAATATGGATACCTTGTGCAAGAACGTGGACCCGGATATCTCCTTTGAGATGTTCGGCCACCGCTTCGCCGCGCCCATCTTCGCCGCGCCTCTGGGCGGCCTGCCCATGCACTACGGTCCCAAGCACACCGACTTTACCTATAACTCCATCCTGGTGCCCGCCGCCGCCAACTACGGCGTGGCCGCCCTCACCGGCGACGGGGTGGATCCCGAGATCATGAAGAGCTCCGTGCGGGACATGGAGAAGGTCGGCGGCATGGGCATCCCCACCATCAAGCCATGGAACAAGGAATTCGTCTTTGAGAAGCTGGACTATGTGGAGCAGGCGGACGTCTTCGCCGTGGCCATGGACGTGGACGGCGCGGGCCTGCCCTTCCTGAAAGCCATGAACCCCAACGCGGGCAGCAAGTCCGTGGAGGAGATGCGGGAGATCATCGACTACGCGGGCCGCCCCTTCATCATCAAGGGCATCATGACCGTGGCCGGCGCCCGCAAGGCCGTGGAGGCAGGGGCCCACGCCATCGTGGTGTCCAACCACGGAGGCCGGGTCCAGGGCGGCGTGCCCTCCACTGCGGAGGTGCTCCCCGCCATTGCCGACGCCGTGAAGGACCGCATCACCATCCTGGTGGACGGCGGCATCCGCTCCGGCGTGGACGTGTTCCGGGCCCTTGCCCTGGGCGCGGACGGCGTCCTCATCGGCCGCCCTATCCTCACCGCCATCTACGGCGCGGGCGAGGAGGGCTTCAAGGTGTACATGGACAAGATCGTGGGCGAGCTCAAGTCCACCATGACCATGTGCGGTGCAGCCACCCTCAAGGACATCGACCGCAGCAAGATCTGGCAGGGCTGATTCTATTCCTCTGCTCATCCGTCACATCCCGGAAACCGCATACGGAAAACAGCTCCCGCGAAAGAACGTGGGAGCTGTTTTTCGTGCTGCAATTAATCCTTCCTCCCGCCCCTGTCCCCGCCGCAGGGGCCTCGACTTGCCCGGCCCGCCGTTCCTCGCCAGCCCCCGGCGCTGTCATCCTGAGCGCAGCGCAGCGGAGTCGGAGGATCTTTTCCCCGGCGCGCAGCGGCGGGAGCATCGAACAGGGACGCAGCGAAAACCGCCGCGTCCCTGCCTTCTTTTGTGTTGTTCTGCTGTGTTGTTCTGCGTTTCCCGGATCCTCAATTCCGAACTCCGAACTCCGAATTCCGAATTGGTATCAGTGGAGCTCCACATCCGCACCTTTCACGTAGCGCTGCAGGCGGGTCAGGTCCTTGTTGTTGACCTTTCCGTCGCCATTGACGTCCAGAGCGGCCTCGTTGACCTCCACGGCCGCACCCTTGAGGTAGCGCTGCAGGCGGGTCACGTCCTTGTTGTTCACCTTCCCGTCCCCGTTGATGTCGCCGGGGACGTGATCGGGCGTGGCCTCGGTGACGACCTCCTGGTCCGGATCGATCAGCAGGCGTCCGCCCAAGGGGCCGCCGGAATAGACCACATAGCCCAAATCCTCATTCTCCGTGCGGGTACCGTTGAGATAAGCGTCCAGCAGGATCGGGCAGCCGCTGAGATCCAGCTCAGCCAGCTCCGTGCCATAGATGTAGAGCTCCTTCAAATCCGGCATCGCGCTCAGATCGATCTCGGTCAGCGGGTTGTTGGCGATGTCCAGATACTTCAGATTCGGCGCGCCGCTGAGGTCGACGGTCGTGAAGGCGTTATGGTCCGCATAGATGCTCTCGAGCGCCGGCTGCTGGCCCAGGATCAGCGTGGTCAGGCTGTTATCATAGATCTCCAGGCCCGTGAGCTTGATGTTCTGCGACACATCCAGCTCCGTCAGGTTCGGGTTGCCGTCGATCATGATGAAGGTCAGCTCCGTCAGGAAGTGAATGCCCTGGACATTGTGCATGTCGGCCCACTCCTCGATGCAGAGGCTGTCCGCCTGAGCGATCT
>JAFWQQ010000098.1 GCA_017545165.1 Oscillospiraceae bacterium | reverse complement strand
GCCTCCCCCACCGGGGGAGGTGTCATTTGCCGATCCCCCGCGAGGCAGATGACGGAGGGGTTGTTTCCACCTTCGACCGCCCGCCGTCCCCCGCCAACGCCCGTCCCTCACCGTAGGGGCGCTTCACGAAGCGCCCGCGTCCCCCTCCCGCGCCCGTCCCTTGCCTTCCCCGCGCACGGGGAAGGGGGACCGCTTGCGGTGGATGAGGTCCCCGCAAAGCGGATCCCGCGTCCCGTCTTGCCTCCCCCACCGGGGGAGGTGGACGGGCCGCCGATCCCCCGCGAGACGGATGACGGAAGGGGTTCACCGTCCCATCCCTGCCGTAGTCGACGCGTAGGGAGCGATCCCCTGATCGCTCCGCAAACCGGACCTTGGTGCGGTTCGGCGCCCCGCCGCCTCGTAGGGGCGCCCTCCGCTTCGCTCCGCCCTTGCGGCCGCCCGCCGTCTCCTGTCTGCGTCCCCCTCCCGCGCCCATCCCTCTTTCCACATCTCACAAATTTCCCTTCTCCTGACCGGAAAACTTCTGTCAGTGCTCCAAACTTGCCCCGTCCCGCCGCAAAAGCCTTGACAGATCGCCTTCTCTGGTGTATCATGCGATCAATTCCATAGCGAGATAAAACGGCAAAGAAGAGAAGAGTAGCCCGTCGGGTGTCTTTACAGAGAGTTCCGGCTGCTGAGAAGGAACAGAAGGAAGACGGGGGAACATGGTCTCGGAGCTGCGGGCGCGAACCGGATCGGCTAGCGTTCGACGGGTACTCCCGTTACAGAGGATGCGTTTGTTGGAACGCTCGGAGGCGCCCTGCGGGAGCACGGCGCGAAGCAAGGTGGTACCGCGAAATTTTTTCGCCCTTACAGATACTCTGTAAGGGCGTTTTTTGTTGGAGTTTTGGAATGATCGAACTGGTAAAGCTGTCAAAAACCTTTTCCACAGCTGAGGGGAAGGTGGAAGCGCTCAAAGAAATCAGCCTGCGCATTGAGGACGGGGACGTCTTTGGCGTCATCGGGCTCTCCGGCGCCGGCAAGAGCACCTTGGTGCGCTGCATCAATCTGCTGGAGCGGCCTACGGAGGGGAAGGTGCTGCTGGACGGAAAGGATCTCACCCTTCTTTCTCCCAAGGAGCTGCGTGAAGCCAGAAAGAACGTCAGCATGATTTTTCAGGGCTTCAACCTGCTGATGCAGCGCACGGCCCTGGACAATGTCTGCTTCCCCCTGGAGCTGGCCGGGGTGAAGAAGGCGGAGGCCCGCCGCCGGGCCAGGGAGCTGCTGGAGCTGGTGGAGCTCCCGGACAAGGCGGGCGCGTACCCGGTGCAGCTCTCCGGCGGACAGAAGCAGCGGATCGCCATCGCCCGCGCTCTGGCCAGCGATCCCCGCGTGCTGCTGTGCGATGAAGCCACCTCGGCGCTGGATCCCAAGACCACCCGCTCCATCCTGGATCTGCTGCGCAAGCTGAACAGGGAGCTGGGGGTGACCGTTGTGATCATCACCCACGAAATGCGGGTGGTGGAGCAAATATGCAACAAGGTCGCCATTCTGGACGGCGGCAGGATCCAGGAAGTCGGGTCCGTGTCGGAGGTGTTTTCCAACCCCCGCTCCGAGGCGGGGCGGCATCTGGTCTTTCCCGCCGGAGAAAAGATCCATGTTCTGCCTCAAAACCGGCTGGTGCGGCTGGTATTCGACGGGACGGCCGCCACGGAGCCCATCGTTGCGGGCCTCGCCGCCCGGCAGGGGATCCTGCTGAATATCCTCTCCGCCGATACTCATGTCATCGGCGGAAAAACCTATGGCAGCATGGTTCTGGGACTCCCGCCGGACGAGACGGAGGCGGCCAGAGCGCTGCTGTATCTGCGGGAGATCCCGGGGCTGACTGCGGAGGAGGTGACAGATTATGTTTCGTGAAGAAGAACTGGAGCTGCTTTTGAAGATCATACGGCAGGGGCTGCTGCAGGCCTTTGGCGAGACGCTTTTGATGACCTTCGTGCCCACGATCCTGGCCTTTGCGATCGGCCTTCCCCTTGGGATCCTTCTGGTGACGGGGGAGGAGAAGGGCATCCATCCGCTGCCCCCCTGGCTGCTGTGGCTGATGAATTTCATCATCAACATCCTGCGCTCCGTTCCCTTTTTGATCCTCCTGATCGTGGCGCTGCCTCTTTCCAAGATCTTGATCGGCACAAGGGTGGGAGCGAAGGCCATGCTGATCCCGCTGGTTGTAGCGGCCTTTCCCTTCGTTTCCAGATTGGTGGAGAACTCTATCCGGGAAGTGGATCCCGGCGTGGTGGAGGCGGCGCAGTCCATGGGAGCCAGCACCTTTCAGATCATCTGGAAGGTCTTGATCCCGGAGGCGCGGCCTTCCCTGATCTCCAATTTTATGGTGTCGCTGATCACCATCTTCGGCTACGGGGCCATGTCCGGCGCGGTGGGCGGCGGCGGGATCGGCCGAATCGCGGTCAATTACGGCTACAATCGTTATATGCCGCTGGTCATGTTGTTCTCTGTGGTCCTGCTGGTGATCCTGGTCCAGATTTTCCAGAGCATCGGCAACTGCATCGTCAAAAAATCGGATAAACGCATCCACTGAAAAAGGAAAAAACAAAAAGCATAAAAGGAGACAAAAAACATGAAAAAGAAGCTTTCTCTCATCCTCGCTCTGCTGCTGGTCCTGGCCCTGCTGGCCGCCTGCGGCAAAAGCAAAGAGACCGTCAAAATCCGCATCGCCGCCTCTCCCACTCCCCATGCCGAGATCCTGGCCATCGCCAAGGAAGAGCTTGCCAAGGAGGGCTATGAGCTGGAGATCCTGGAGTATGACGATTACGTGCAGCCCAATCTGGTAGTGGACAGCGGTGAGGTGGACGCCAACTACTTCCAGCACACGCCGTATCTCACCAGCTTCAATGCCGACAACGGTACCAAGGTCGTTTCCGTGGGTCTGATCCACTATGAGCCCTTTGGCATCTACGCCGGAAAGACCGCTTCCTTGGACGCAGTGGCGGACGGCGCGGAGATCATCATCCCCAACGACGGTTCCAACGAGACCCGCGCGCTTCTGCTCCTGCAGCAGGAGGGCCTGATCAAGCTGGCCGAGGGCATCGACGCCTCCTCCAACGCCACCATCTATGATATTGCCGAGAATCCCAAGAACCTGAAGATCACCGAGATGGACGCCGCTCAGCTGGCACGCTCCCTGCAGGATGTGGACCTGGCCGTCATCAACGGCAACTATGCTCTGGCTGCCGGACTCAACGCCTCGACTAACGCGCTGGCTGTGGAAGACGCCTCCGGCGATGCCGCCCAGACCTATGCCAACCTCCTGGGGGTGAAGGCCGGCCATGAGAAGGACCCGGGCATCCAGGCCCTGGTGAAGGCCCTCCAGTCCGACGCCGTCCGCGACTTCATCAACAAGACCTACAACGGCGCCGTGGTCCCCATTTTCTGATTCCCCATCCTGTCATTGCGAATAGTGCGAGAGCGCGGGCGGCCAAAGGTCGCCCGCGCCCTCAATGTGAAGACAAACCCCAAAGCATGTCTTTGCGAGGTAAGTGCGCACACTGGCGTGGCAATCCGTTTTCCCCTTCCGCCCGCCCCGGCCCGTCCTTTGCCTTCCCCACGCATGGGGAAGGTGGCGCGAAGCGCCGGATGAGGTCCCCGCGAAGCGGATCCCGCATTCTGCTCTTGCCTCCCTCCCTGAGGGTCTTGGGTGTGTCGCCCGGCGTCTCACGCAAGCCGGGTGACGGAGGGAGTTTTCCGAACGAGAGCAGCGGATTGCCGCACCAGGCTCGTCTGTCACCGCTTCGCGATGACACAGTCGACGCGTAGGGAGCGATTGCCCCGGCCCGTCGTCCCGCGCCGCCGCTCCGTCCCCCGCCGTAGGGGCGATTCACGAATCGCCCGCCGCCCCCAGGTCTGTCATTGTTATGAAAAAGAGACCGAAAAGGCATAGCAAAGCTGAGGGCTGAGCGGCCCTCTGGCATGAACGTCTGTCAGGTCAAGCAGGCATCGGACTCCGCCAACCGAGTTTGTCCAGTTTCTTGAGATAGTAGTTTATCT
>JAFWQQ010000048.1 GCA_017545165.1 Oscillospiraceae bacterium | reverse complement strand
TCCGCTTTGCTATGCGTATTTTTGTGCACAACCGGCGCTTTTGACCGGGTTTTTCCTCTTGGAAAGCCTCCAGAACGCGCCGTAAGCCGTTGAATGATCTCGGCTGGTATATTTATATTACCTTCTCTTTTTCATTCAACGAACGCAGAAAACGAAAGGAGGCTTTCTTATGAGAGGGTACTTTACGGCAAGCGGATACCTCGGTCTGGTGGACGGGCGCTACTGCCTCTTCGCCTCCGAGGCGGACTATTACGAGGCGATGGAAGAGGACGAGGCGGAATAGGAATGAAGGAATGAAGAAATGAGAAGGCAGAAGCGTGAGGAGGAGAAAAAAGGCTTCGCCTGCGGAGATAACAACCAGGGGCGGGAATCCATCCCGCCCCTGAGTGCTTTTTTCTCATCCCTCAATTCCGAATTCCGAACTCCGAATTCCGAATTGGATCAATCGTTCCACGTTCTCCGTGCTGTATTCGATCTGCTCCGAGAGGCGGCGCAGGTGTCCGGCCGTGTCCGGCACCCGGGCGTCCCAGAGGGCGAGAAGGTCCGTCATGTCCCCGGCGTATGCGGCCACGCGCTCCGCTCCCTCGTCCTCCAGCTTCTCGATCTGGTGGAAGAAGAGGTACTCGTAGATCCGCTGATACCGCGCCGCGTCCACCGTTTCGGGCAGGGGCGCGGCTTTCAGGGCGTCCAGCTCCCGGGGCCAGGCCTCGTCGATGGGCTCCGTGTCCCGAAAGCGGCGCAGCAGCTCCCGGCGTCGGCGCTCATTGATCCGGGGCGCATAGCGCAGCAGGGCCGGCGGCAGGTCGATCCCCAGGCGCTCCAGCAAGCCCGGCAGATCGGCGTTCTCCCCCGTCTCGTCACAGGTAAAGCGCAGCGCGTCCCGCTCCAGCAGCAGGGCCGTCGCCGCCTCGCAGCTGAGGCCCAGGCCCCAGAGCTCGTCCTCCCCGATCTCCTGGAAAAAGCGGGGGTGCAGGGCGCAGATGTCGCAGAGGGCCTCCTCCCCCAGCTGAAGGATCAGGCGGCAGAGCCCGTCCTTTTGCAGGAAGGGGCAGCGCTCCTCCTCCGTCAGGAGGAAGTGCCAGCCCTCCTGATCTGCGAAAAGCGCGGCGCGGAGGGCGTCCCCCAGCTCCCCGGGCAGTTCCCGGTACCCTTCGGCGCTGGCCTCGTCCACGTCGATCTCCCAGCCCCGGCAGCAGCTGTGACGGCATTCTGCGGCCCTGCAGCGGAAGGCCGGATAAAAGTCCGGATACCAGGCGCTCATGGCCGCCTCCCCAGCTGCCAGAAGGCCACCGCGCTGGCCGCCGCCACGTTCAGGGAGTCCACCCCGTGGCTCATGGGGATGCGCACGGTATAATCACAGTCGGCGATGGTGTCATTGCCAAGGCCGTCCCCCTCGGTGCCCAGGACGACGGCCAGCTTCTCCTCCGCCATCAGGGCGGGGTCGTTCACGGAGACGGAGTCCTCCCGCAGGGCCATGGCGGCGGTGCGGAAGCCCCAGCCGCGCAGCATAGTCATCCCCGGCTCCGGCCAGTCGGCCACACTATCGCCCAACCAGGCCCAGGGGACCTGGAACACCGTGCCCATGCTCACCCGCACCGAGCGGCGGTAGAGAGGGTCGCAGCAGGCGGGGGTCAGCAGCACGGCGTCCATGCCCAGGGCGGCGGCGGAGCGGAAGATGGCTCCCAGGTTGGTGGGGTTCATGATGTTCTCCAGTACCGTGATCCGCTTGGCGTCCCGACAGATCTCCTCCGCCCCCGGCATCGGCCGGCGGCGCATGGCGCAGAGGACGCCCCGGGTCAGGGGAAAGCCGGTGAGCTGGGTCAGCACCGGAAGAGGCGCGGTGTAGAGGGGGATGTCCCCGCAGCGCTCCACCACCTCCCGGGCCTGGCCCTCGATGTGCCGCCGCTCCATCAGCAGCGACACCGGCTCCCAGCCCCCGTCCAGGGCCCGGAGGATCACATTGGGGCTCTCGGCGATGAAGAGACCGTTTTCCGGGTCCGCCCGGTTGACCAGCTGATTCTCGGTGAGCCGGGCGTACACGTCCAGCTCCGGGGCGGCATAATCTGTGATTTCAATGACATTCGGCATGGCTGCTCCGTCCTTTGAAAGCATTTCGCTTCATTATAGTCCCTCCCCCGCTCCCGCGCAAGAGCCTTCAGCCGAAAGTCCTTGCCTCTCCCCCGCTCCTGTGGTATGCTGGGAATGAAAGGGGGCGAGGCCCATGGACGGCGGCAAACAGCGCTGGCACATCCTGTTTTCCGGCAAGGTGCAGCACGTGGGCTTTCGCTACACGGCCTATTACCTGGCCCGGGACCTGGGTCTCACCGGCTGGGTGGACAATTTGGCCGACGGGCGGGTGGAGATGGAGCTTCAGGGCCCGCCCAGCCTGCTGCGCCGCTTCCTGCTGCGCATGAAAAACCAGAGCCACATCCGCATCGAGAACTATACCGTTACGCCACAAGCCTGCAGACTTCTGGAGCGGCGTTTTTCCGTCCGCTCCGACAGGGACTGAGAAAGGAGAAGTCATGAGCCTGTTTCACAGACGGGAGAGCGCGCCGCCCCTCTACCCGCCGGAGGAATACGAGCCGGTGCTGCGCAGCAGCATCTGTACCGGGGAGAAGACCGCCTGCATGCGGAACCGCTCTACGGGAAAGCTCCTGGAGCTGCAGCTGATCCGCAGTCAGCGGGACCTGGAGGACTTCTGCCGGACCTACGGCGTCAAGCCCGAGAGCATCAAAAAAGTCTATTGAAAGCATAGCGGCTACTGACGAAAACGGATCGGATGTTTTGCATCCGATCCGTTTTCAGCATAAGGAGGAAGCCGTTTTCAGGATCCCCTCTGTTCATACAGTCAAATACTTGCAAGACGCCGGGCAACTTCCTCTGCAAGCTCTTTCGTGGGTGTGCTCTTTTCAAACCGGGAGGTCTCCGCGATCAGTTGATACAAGGGGACGTCAAAACTGGCGGCGACAGTCTGAAACATGGAAACGAAAGAAGAATGGCAGCCCGAATATCCAAGGACCAGATCCTTCGGCGATACTGCGGAGCTGTAACCGTATTCCCTCATGGCTGGAGAAAGCTTTTCATCCAGGAAGCTGCAAAGCTTAAAGAAGTCGCATCCGGTCGCGAGCCCTTTTCTCTCTAGCGCACCGATAAGAAGCTCTGTGGCACAGTTTCCTGCAGATCGTGCCATTCCCATCAGACCGGTATCCAGATATTCCGCTCCGGCGTCCAACGCGGCCAGGGCGTTGCCGACGGAGAGACCCAAATTGTTGTGACCATGGAATCCGATCGGGATGCGTACAGCCCTGCGGAGCGCAGAAACGGTTGAAGACACCTCCGACGGGAGCATTGTGCCGGCAGAGTCCATCATTGTGAACACGTCCAGTCCGGCTGATTCCAAAAGAGAAGCCTCTTCGGCAAGAGTTTCAGGCGGAATGGCATAACATTTCATCGCGGAATAGAAGCACTTTAGCCCGGCATTTTTCACCATACGTACCGCAGCGACCGCCTTGGCTGCCGCGCCAGCATTTGCACCGACCCGGAGGAAGGATAGTCCGGCTTTTTTGGCCTGCAGAATCCTTTCTTGCGTGGCGTTCTGATACAGCAGGAACATTCCCAGCTCTCCCTGATCCGCATATCGTGCCGCAATCTCCAGATAACCGGCGTCGTCCAACGGCGCAATGGAAGGCTTTGCTTCATAGGCGCCCAGGCCGTAGGCATTCCCCAGCTCCAGTGTAGTAATACCGCAGTCGATCAGATTTGCAATGATCAGATCCGTAAGCAAAGCGTTGAAGCCACAGCCCACGACATTTGCGCCGTCGCGAAGGGTACAGTCAAAAATATGCATGTCAGAGCCTCCTGTCGTATTTCGGAATAAGATTGTAATCACTATAGCAAATTGTGTTTTTCTTGTAAAATCGAATCTTATTATGGAAATGATAAGATTGTTGGATAAGAGAATGCGGGCTTTCTTATAGCTTTTTGTTATTAAAAGAATAAGACAATAATATTTGCAAATGATAATTCAGCCATTTATAATGATAAACAAGCAGACAGCTTCGGACGAATAACTGCTTTCGGGTTGCTGTCGATCAGAAAAAGAATAACAGAAAGGGGAAAACATGAAAAAAGCTATATCGCTTGCATTGGCACTATGCCTGCTTTTGACTCTGTGTGCGTGCGGATCAGAAGCTCCCAAGGCTCCCGAGGAAGAAAAAGACAGTGCGCCGGCCGAGAACGAAAGCGTTTTGGATACGCTTGACTCGGGTACCGAAGGCGAGGCGGCTTCAGATCAGAAGCCTCTGCGCTTCCGCCTGAAAACGGAACCCAACACGCTGGATCCTCATAAGACATCCGGCACCGGCGACCCGCAAGTAATCCAGTATCAGATGTATGAGTCCCTTTTCCGGGAGGAGAAAGATGGCACCATTGTCCCCGCTCTGGCGGAGTCGTATGAGCTGGCAGAGGACAGCACGTTCATCGTTATCCATGTCAGACAGGGAGTTTTCTTCCACAATGATACCCCTATGACTGCCGACGACGTGGTCTTTTCCCTCAACAGGGCCATTGAGACCGGCTACAACAATGCGTATGTCGGTGCGATCGACAATGTGGAGAAGGTTGACGACTCTACCATTAAAATCAACCTGAAGTATGCCTATGCGCCCATCATAACCTGCCTCTCTACGCTGAGTACAGCCATCGTCAGCAAAGACTATGTGGAAACCAACGGCGATGATATTCTCACCAGGAGCCCCATGGGGACTGGTCCTTACAAGCTGGAGGATTGGGTCAGCGGAGACAGGCTGGTTTTCAAGGCTTACCCGAAGTACTGGAGGGGAGAAGCACAGATCAAGGACGCTTCCATCATCTTCATCTCTGACAACACCGCTGCTGCGATCTCCCTGGAGACCGGAGACATCGACGTCATGACCAATCTGTCTACTGCCGACATTCCCACCATCAAGGAAAACCCCGAGCTGCAGTTTGTGACTGGACCTGCGGCCTCTCAGCTTCTGGTCACTTTCAACAACGCCTCCGGCGTGTTTGCTGACGCCCGGATGCGTGAGGCTGTATATCTCTGTATTGACCGTCAGGCCATTGTTGATGTGGCTGCCGATGGTTACGGTGTGGTGCAGACTGCCCCGTTGGACTCCGTTCTCGTGGAGTGTCCCAAGGACTTTGAGGTGCCCGAGATGAATGTTGAGCGGGCCAAAGAGCTGGTGGCTGAGGCCGGGTATCCCGAAGGGATCACGATCTCAATGCCTACCATCGACAACGGAACCTATTCCAAGCCTGCCACTTTGCTGAAAGAACAGCTTGCCCCATGCGGAATCAATATTGACATCCAGCTGATGGAGCGTGCCGCATGGGACGATATGGTCATTTACAACACCAATTATGAGCTCGCGATCTGGGCGCTGCCCATCACAGCCCTTGACTCCGACTTCTGTGCTTCCAAGTTTTTGGGAGCAAACTGCGGTGGAGGAGGCAACTTCTCAAACTGCAGCATCGAAGAGATTGACGAGTTGATCCTCCGGGGAAGATTTCTGCCTCTTGGTCCAGAGCGCACCGAGAATTACCTGAAATTCTGTGAAGCGATCCGTGACAACTTTGTCGTTTGCCCGATCTATACCAATATGCGCAACAATGCCGCCTCTGCGCATCTGGGAGGCGTTTATCCCAGCGCGACCCTGCATATGTATATGTACGACTATTACTGGATCCAGTAACCGGGCGCATTGCAGGTATAGGATCATACCTCACGAGAAACTGTTCCAGCTTATTCAGCTGGAACAGTTTTCTAAAAGTCGAGAAAAACGTCGACAGACGCTGCGGCTGCGCGGCGGCGCGTCTGATATGAAAGCAGGAGATAGCCAATATGTTCAAGTACATTCTGAAAAGGCTGGTCATGCTGATCCCCATCATTTTGGGTATCTCTTTTCTGATTTTCTTTGTCATGAGCCTCTCACCGGGCGACCCCGCCAGGATCATCCTCGGCGAATATGCCACGCAGGAGGACGTGGAGGCGCTCAGAGAAGAAATGGGACTGAATGACAGCCTGATCGTCCAGTATGCCAGGTATATCTTCAAAGCCATACGCGGTGACCTGGGCACTTCCTATCAGACAGGACAACCTGTCATAAGGGAAATTCTGGAGAGGTTTCCCTTTACTTTCAAGCTAGCCATTGGGGCCGTGATGATCGCGGTCGTGCTGGGGATCCCTATCGGCATCATTTCCGCGGTCAAGCAGTACTCCTGGATCGATAATCTCAGCATGGTGGTTTCCATGATATTGACGTCGATGCCGGGCTTCTGGTACGGATTGATGCTGATGATCATTTTTGCTTTGAATCTGCGCTGGTTTCCGTCAACGGGCGCCTCCTCCTTCAAGCACTATGTCCTTCCGTGCATCACCCTTTCCTGCAACACTTTTGCCCTGATGATACGCACGACCCGCTCGACTATGCTGGAAGAGATCCGGCAGGATTATGTGAGAACAGCGAAAGCCAAGGGAGCGAGGGCCATGCGGGTGATTGCCAAACACTCGCTGCGAAATGCCCTGCTGCCGGTAATCACGGTAGCAGGCATGCAGTTTGGCATCCTGCTGGGAGGAGCTGTCGTGATTGAAAGCGTGTTTTCCATTCCCGGCCTTGGAACCTATGTGGTCAATGCCGTCAAGCTGAAAGACACGCCCAGCGTAACAGCGGCGATCATGTTTATCGGTGTGATCGGCGGCGTAGTCAACCTGATCGTCGACGTGCTGTACACATATATTGATCCAAGGCTGAAATCCAGATATGTCAAGCCAAAGGCTGTCTCAAGAAGTGAAAAGGAGGCGGCGTAATGGAGAAAAAAGGAAGAAGTCAAAGCGGAGCAATATGGTTTCGCTTTCAAAAAAACAAGCTTGCGCTGATCAGTCTTGTGATCCTGGGAGCGATTGTGCTTGCTGCGCTCTTCGCCAATGTGCTGATCGATCCGGAACTGGTCACCACAACCAACTCATCCCTTCGGCTCCAGACGCCTTCCGCAGAGCACTGGTTCGGTACGGATCTCTATGGCAGAGATGTGCTTGCGCGCATCGTGTACGGTGCCCGTGTCTCGCTGACGGTCAGTGTCACGGCGGTGTTTGGCGCGCTCATTGTGGGAGGCCTGTTGGGCGCTGTGGCGGCGTACTTCGGCGGGCATGTGGAAAACATCATCATGCGCATCATGGATATCTTTATGGCGATTCCCTCTCTCGTGATGGCCATTGCGGTGGTTGCAGCCCTTGGCGCGAGCACGGTCAACTTGGTCGTCGCGCTGATTGTGGCAAGAGCACCGCAGTTTGCGCGGGTGGTGCGTTCCGCTATCCTGCCAATACGTGACCTCGAGTATGTTGAGGCGGCCACCGCCTGCGGAACAAGCCACCGCCGCATCATTCTTCGGCATATTCTGCCTAATGTCCTGGGACCTATCATTGTGCAGACGACGCTTCAGATGGGTCACTGCATCATTCAGATCGCCGGACTGAGCTTCGTGGGCTTGGGTATCCAGCCTCCGACTCCCGAGTGGGGGAGCATGCTTTCCGAGGCGCGCGAGTATATGAGAAGGTACTCGTTCCTGGTCGTTCCGCCGGGTTTAGCCATTATGATCACCGTCTTCTGCTTCAACCGCATAGGCGACGGTCTTCGGGATGCGCTGGATCCCAAACTGAAAAACTGATGATTCGGGGGCGATTCTTGTGGAAACAACATTGTTAACAGTACGGGACCTTCGCGTGGAATACCGTACGGACGATGCGACGGTTTATGCGGTAAACGGAGTCTCCTTCAATGTCGGAAAGGGAGAGAGCCTGGGCCTGATCGGAGAGACAGGAGCGGGAAAAACTTCGATCGCACTGAGCATTATGCGGCTGCTTCCTGACAGAATCGGAGTGATAACGGGCGGAAAGATACTCCTCGATGGGACAGACATTACAGCTGCCGGCGAGAGCGCCATGTGCGATATCCGAGGCGAAAAGGTATCCATGATATTCCAGGATCCGATGACAAGCCTGAATCCGGTTATGGAGGTGGGCGATCAGATCGAGGAGGTCCTTCTGCTGCACAGACCGGAAATGACAGTTGAGCAACGCCGGAAGAAAACCGATGAGATCCTTGAAATGATCGGGATCCCTGCGGAGAGAAAACATGAGTATCCACATCAGTTTTCCGGCGGCATGAAGCAAAGGATCGTCATTGCCATTGCGCTGGCCTGCGAGCCGATGCTCCTTTTGGCTGACGAGCCGACAACTGCGCTGGATGTTACGATTCAGGCGCAGGTGCTGGAGATGATGAACGGACTGAAGGAGAAGCTGGGTACCTCGATCGTGCTGATTACCCATGATTTTGGTGTAGTGGCTCAGACCTGCGACAGAGTTGCGGTGATTTACGCCGGAGAAGTGGTGGAAATCGGCACGGCATACGATCTGTTCGAGGGCGAGGACCATCATCCTTACACCCAGGGCCTGTTTGGCTCGATCCCCAATATGAATGTGGATGAGGAGAGGCTGCATCCGATTGAAGGCTTGATGCCCGATCCCACGATCCTGGCAAAGGGATGCAGCTTTGCAGATCGCTGCCCGTATGCGCAGGAGGTCTGTTTTCGGGAAAAGCCCCATTGCCGGGAGAAGAACGGACACAGAGTGTTCTGCCGATTCAGCAAGTACCCGGAGGCAGACAGGGAGGAGGATGTGGAATATGAGTGAAACACCGCTGATCGAAACTCGGCATCTTAAAAAATTCTTCTCAACGCCAAAAGGTCTGCTCCATGCGGTGGATGACATTTCCCTGTCCATTTTCCCGGGCCAAACGCTGGGCGTGGTGGGAGAATCCGGCTGCGGCAAGTCGACGCTGGGACGGGTAATGATTCGCCTTTTGCCGGCAACCGGCGGGGAAGTACTGTACCGCGGAGAAAACTTCCTCGCGTACAACGGAAGACGCATGAAGGAAATGCGCAAGAAAGTGCAGATTATCTTTCAGGACCCGTACGCCTCCCTCAATCCTCGCATGACGGTGAGCGAGATCATTGCCGAGCCCCTCAAGGTCTGCAGAATCTGTCCGGATAAGGAATCCATGCAGAAGAAGATCCGCGAACTGATGGATACAGTCGGTCTCGCGCCGAGGCTGGCAAATACGTATCCGCATGAGCTGGACGGAGGACGGCGGCAGAGGATTGGCATCGCACGGGCACTGGCGGTCTCGCCGGAGTTTATTGTCTGCGACGAGCCCGTCTCCGCCTTGGACGTCTCTATTCAGGCCCAGATTTTGAACCTGCTGATGGATTTGCAGGACAGTTATAAGATCGCATACCTGTTTATCACGCACGATTTGAGCGTGGTCAGGCATATCAGCGATGAAATCATGGTGATGTATTTGGGACAATGCGTGGAAAAAGCGCCGTCACAGGAGCTGTTCCGAAATCCCGCTCATCCCTATACGGAAGCTCTTCTCAGCGCAATTCCTATCCCCAGCGTCAGACCTGAGGATAAAATGAAAAACGTGATCCGCGGAGAGCTCTCCAGCCCGATCAATCCAAAGCCGGGCTGCAGATTTGCGGCCAGGTGTCCATATGCGACGTCTGCATGCACACAACAGGCGATACCGTTGACTGAGATTGCGCCGAATCACATGGTTGCATGTACAAAATATCAAGACAAAGGAGAACACCATGGCTAATGAAAAGAATCAGCTTCAGCACATGACCTGGAAAGAAGTTGCCGAAGTGTACAAGAAGGATCCGGTCGTCATCATTCCCCTGGGCTCGATGGAAGTTCAGGGACCGCATGCTCCCACGGGAGACTATCTGGTCGCTGAAGAGGTTGCCGGAGAGGTCTGCAGGCGCAGCGGCGCCTATTGCGCCCCGGTCGTCCCCTTCGGGCATTCCGAGTATTTCCGGTCTTATCCCGGAACTTTCTCCGTTCGGCCCAATACTTTGTACAACTGGGTCCTGGACATGTGTACCAGCCTGATTGAGCACGGCGTAACAAAAATACTGTTTATCAACGGACACGCCGGTAATGATAATATTTTGGACTGCCTGGCAAGGGACATCCGCAGAGAGAACAATCTTGTTCTCGGGCGTATCAATATCTGGAGAACCGCGACGCCTCAGATGAAGAAGGAACTCTACGGCGACAAGACTGCCACGATCGGACACGGAGGAGGGATCGTCGATGCGGTGGATCGTTATCTGTTTCCCGGGGATGTGAAAGAAGAACTGGCAGGACCAAATGACATCGTCAGAAGGTGGGAGGCCTTTGATCTGCTTGGGATCGGACGCGTGGACATCTGCGGGATCGAGGCCTTTGTATACACAAACCTGGAGGATCTGAGCATGCAGGGCTGCGTGGGTGAACCGCTTGCCAGCACGGCAGAGACCGGTCATGTTCTTTTCGAGAGAATGGTAGAGTGCGGATGCGAGTTTGTGAAGCGGATGAACGCATCTGACATGCACGCAAAGAAATGAGGCGAGCCATGAACACGCTGCTGGATACGAGAACAACTCAACTGGCATTGGAGCTGACGCCCTATGCCGTGGAGCTCAGGCATAAGATTCATGAGCAGCCGGAGCTGGGAATGAAGGAAGTCAATACCACGCAGATCGTCAAGCGTGAGCTGGAAGCCATGGGAGTTGAAATCCTGGATCTGGGGATGGAAGTCGGTTGTGTGGCGCTCATCCACGGTACCGGACAGGGGCAGGGGAAAGTGATCGGCCTGCGGGCGGATATGGATGCTCTGCCGATGCAGGACCTTTGCGGCAAACCCTGGGCCTCGAAAGTGGAAGGAACAGCTCATACCTGTGGACACGACGCCCATACGGCGGCGCTGCTGGCTGCAGCAAAAGGACTGATGACACTGCGCGACAGTTTTTCCGGAACCGTCAAGCTCCTCTTTCAGCCGGCTGAAGAGACCTTCGCAGGCGCCAAATATATGATTTCCCATGGCGCCATGGAGAATCCGGCAATGGATATGCTGACGGCGCTGCATGGCACCCCTGCGTATCACCTGGGGCAATATGCTGTTGCTTCGGGGAAAATCATGGCGTCTGCCGATGAGTATCACATCACCTTTCTGGGGAAAAGCGCTCACGCCAGCCGGCCGGTAGAGGGCAGGAATGCGCTCTTGGCTGCTGCTCATGCGATTATAGCCCTGCAGGAGATTGTTCCCAACGAGGTAAAATCGATCGAAGAAGCCGTGGTAAATACCTGCGTGCTTGAAAGCGGCATGGCGTCCAACATAGTGCCTGACAGAGCTGTCATCTCCGGAACAGTCAGGTGCATGGACCCCGAGGTTCGGAAAACACTGGAGGCCGCGATCCGCAGGATCGCTGAAGCTTCCGCCGCACTCTGCGCATGCGGAGTGGAGATCGACTATCTCCACGGGACGGATGCGGTGATCAACGATGAGGAGACTGTCAACACCATCACCGCCGCTGTATCCAAGCTGGTGGGACGAGAAAATGTGGTCCGTCTCAAATCTCTGCTTGGAGGTGAGGATTTCTCTTTTTACAGGCCTTATGTCGAACACATTGCGTTTTACCGTGTCGGGACCGGTACACCGGAAGAAGGCCCTGTCTATCAGCTGCATAATGCCCACTACGATACAAACGACGAGATGCTTGCCTATTGCATCGCGGCGCACATTCAGAGCGTGCTGGATGTAAACGGCTGAGAGGAGACGCGGAATGAAGAAATCGTTTGTTACCGATCTGGCCCTGAAGCTGGCACCGTATGCAGTGGAGATCCGCCACCGGATCCACAGGAATCCCGAAACGGCTATGGTGGAATACAAGACGACAGAGCTGATAAAACACGAGCTGCTGCAGATGGGTGTTGAGCTTCAGGATATTGGACTGAAAACCGGATGCGTTGGTCTGATTCGGGGGCTTAAGCCCGGCGAAGGAAAAGTGCTCGGTATCCGGGCAGACATTGATGCGCTGCCCATGCAGGATCTCTGCGGCAAGCCCTGGCATTCGACGGTAGACGGTGTGGCGCATACCTGCGGACACGACTCCCATACGGCAGCACTTTTGGCAGCGGCGAAAGGCCTCATGCAGATCCGGGATCAGTTTTCTGGAATCGTAAAGCTGGTTTTCCAGCCGGGCGAGGAAGGCATGCTGGGAGCAAAGGTGCTTGTGGAGAAGGGCGTGATGGATGATCCGACTGTGGACATGATGGTGGCGATGCACAACACACCGATGTACAAGCTGGGTCAGATTGCCTGTGCGGAAGGCCAGATCATGGCCGCCTCCGATCGTTTTTTGCTGAAATTTGTGGGGAAAAGCGCGCATGGAAGCCGTCCCTCGGAGGGCAGGAACTCCCTGCTCGCTTTATCGCATGCGGTGCTTGGATTGCATGAGATTATTTCAAATGAGGTAAATACCAGAGAGATGGCCGTGGTCAACACATGTATTGCCGAAGGTGGGACAGCCTGCAATATCGTTCCGGCGGAAGCAAGCCTGAAAGGCACCGTCCGGACCCTCAGTCCGGACGTTCGGAAGACGGTTGAGGCTGCCATCCGGCGTGTGGCAGAGCATGCCGCAGCGATGTGCGGCTGTACGGCGGAGATTTCCTACAGCTACGGTTGCCCGCCGGTTACAAACGACGCAGAGTTGACGGAACTTGTACGAAAAGCGGCGGAAAAGATCGTGGATGACGGCAATTATCTGCATCTGGACTCCCTGTTGGGCGGAGAAGACTTTTCCGTCTACTCTCAGGTCAATCCCAAGACTTGTCTGTATCGTCTCGGCGTTGCCCGCGAAAGCGTGGAGCGTGAGCCACAGCTGCACAACGCGCATTTTGATTTTAATGATGACGCTATGCCCTATGCGATCGCCGGGCATCTTCAACTTGTGCTGGATATCAACGGATGAACACGCGACGACATCTATGCCTACATGCATAAGGGAGCAGGCTTGGCCTGCTCCCTTATGCATGGGCGCTTCAGTTTGTGCTTGACATGGGGTAAATGGATTATGTATGCTTGAGCCGGGTAGTTCCGACAAATGAAGACCGGGGAAAGGATCTGCTATGAGGATTTCTGATATTCGAAACATCATCGTGATTGCAGAGTTTAAGAATTTCAACAAAGCGTCTGCATACCTGCATATCAGTCAGCCCGCGCTGAGCCAGTCCGTTCAGCGGTTGGAAAACGCACTGGGCTGCCAGCTGTTCGTCCGCAGCAGAAGGTCTGTTGCGCTCAGCCGAGCGGGAGAAGAGTTCGTAAGAGACGGGATGAAGATCCTGCGGATCTATGATGCCATGCTGGAGAATATCAGCCAGAACACAAAAAAGGGCGAGCCGATACGGATTGCCGCTTCCTCTGTCTATGCCAGATATTATTTCCCTGAAATCTTCAAAACCTTCAAACAACTCCATTCTGAGATCGAGCTGCAGATGGTGGAGATGGACAACAAAAACAGGCTCCAGAGTCTTTTGAATCAGGAAGTCGATTTTGCCATTTTAAAAAACCAGGACATCTCGAACATCCAGCATGAACATGTGTTTGAGGAACAGCTCCGTTTTGCCGCCTCCAAAGAACTGATGGAGAGAAAGATGCAGTATATCTATGAAAAAGATGGGAAAGAATATGTGGACCTGAAGGGTTTTGAAGATGTCCCGTTCCTGAATTATCCGGAGAAAAACGGGATGCACAGGGCGACGATTGATTTATGCCTCGAGGCAGGCTTCCTTCCCAATGTCATCTATGAAACTGCTGATCCCCGCCTTCTGACAAATCTGATTTCCTGCGGCATGGGCGTGGGTTTTATCGCAAGCCTCTCCATGATCGAATGGAAAGAGAGCGAATCCGTTCGCTTTTACCGGGTGGACAGCCCCCTCATGTGTAGAAGCTACATGCTTGCCTGGAATACGCATGTGTATTTGAGCCAGGGGAAGAAGGATCTGATCCGCATCATTCAGAGCATCCACGAAAAGCAGAAGCACACGGATTGACGCGAAAGCCCAATAGAGATCAGCCGGTCTCTTAACGATGGTCATATCTCCCCGTGATGCTCTGCGGCCTCCGGTTCGCCTGCCGGAAGACGATAAAGCTGTCTTCTGAAAAAGCAGCCCGGAACTCCGGGGCGCTCAAGCTGTCGACACTTTGTCTACAGCCTCAGCAGCCCGGAACTCCGGGCTGCTTTTATTCTATTCTATCCGTCGCCGCAGGCGACACCATAATTATTCATTATTCATTATTCATTATTCATTTTTCATTCCTGTCACAGGCAGATCCACATTGCCGCCAAGCTCAGCAACACCAGCAGGACCAGGTTGACCACCGTGAACTCCAGCAGGAATTTGCCGGTGCTGGCGTGCTCGGAGTGGGAATAGAGCTTCATGGCGATGAGGCTGGCCAGGCTTGCGATGGGAGTGCCGAGGCCGCCCACGTCCACGCCCAGCAGCAGGGCGCCGGCCTTGTCGGTAAAGCCGGAGAGGAGCAGCGCCGCGGGGACGTTGCTGATAACCTGGCTGGCCAGCAGCGACGTCCAGTACTCCCGACCCTCCAGCAGAGAGCGCAGCAGCCGGTCCACCGCCTCCATCCGGGCCAGATTGCCCGCGAAGATGAAGAAGGCCACGAAGGTCAGCAGCAGCATGAAGTCTGCCTTGAGCAGGATCTTCCGGTCAAAGAACAGCAGCATCAGCACCACCGCGCCCAGCATCTCCGGCCAGCTCAGCACCCGAAGCACGGCGCCCAGGCACACCAGAAAGAGCATGGCGTAGACCCAGACCTCTTTCGTGTGCAGGATCGGCTCCTCGCCCAGGAAGAGCTGCAGCTTTTCCCTCGGCAGCAGCAGGCAGGCCAGCAGGATCAGCCCCAGAGACAGGGCCCAGATGGGGAGGGTGAGGGAGAGAAAGCTCCCCATGCTCATATCATAGTAGGAGTAGAGGTAGAGGTTCTGGGGATTGCCCACGGGGGTGAGCATGCTGCCCAGGTTCGCCGCCACGGTCTGCAGCACTACCACCCGGATCAGCGCCTTGCTCTGCCCCGCCATCCCCAGCACCACCACCGCGAAGGGAACAAAGGTCAGCAGCGCCACGTCATTGGTGATGAGCATGGAGGAGAAAAAGCACAGCAGCACCAGCAGGATCCCAATGGCCCGCAGGTTCCCCGCGCCGAGACAGAGCCGGTGGGCCAGGCGGGAAAAGAGCCCCGCCTGCCGCAGCCCCGCCACCACGGTCATCAGACAGTATAGCAGCGCCAGGGTGCGCAGATCCAGATAGCCCAGGTAGGCCTGGTCCGGAGGCACAAAAAAGCAGCTGACCGCAGCGGCCAGCGCGGCGATGAGCAGAACGGGCTCCCGCCGGATGAAGCTTCGGATGGTGGACATAGACAAAACTCCCCGAAAATAGACTTCCGGGCCACAGTATATGCCAATCTTTTCCTCTTCGCAAGATTGAAATGCGTCGAAGGCTGTGGTAAAGTAGAAAAAAACAAAAACAGGAGCGTGGACAAATGGTCCTGAACGCAATCAACGGCCGCCTGGAGCTGGAGGGCGGCGTCATGGATTATATCCGCTTCGGAAGCGGAGAGCAGACCCTGGTGATCCTGCCCGGGGTGGGAGACGGCTTCAAGACGGTCAAGGGTCTGGCCCTGCCCTTCGCCATCGGCTATCGAAAGCTGGCAAAGGACTTCACGGTCTACATGTTCAGCCGCCGGGAGCCTCTTCCGGAGCACTGCAGCACCCGGGAGATGGCCGCGGACCTGGGCCGGGCGCTGGATCTGCTGGGGCTGGAGCGGATCTGCCTGCTGGGCGTGTCCCAGGGGGGCATGATCGCCCAGTGGGTCGCCATCGACCAGCCCAAGCGGGTGGACAAGCTGGTGCTCGCCGTCACGGCCGCCCGCCCCAACGAGATCCTGCGCGAAGCGGTGGGCGGCTGGATGGAGCTGGCCCGGAAGGGGGACTACCGCACCATCATGGTGGACAACGCCGTCCGCTCCTATTCGGACAAGACGGTGGGCAGGCAGAAGCTGGCGGGCGGCCTGTTGGGAACCTTGACAAAGCCCAAGAGCTTTCAGCGCTTCCTCACCCAGGCGGAGGCCTGCCTGGAGCATGACGCCTGGGAGGATCTGCCCCGGATCTTCTGCCCCACCCTGGTGCTCGGCGGCAGCGAGGACAAGATCGTCACCGTCCAGGGCTCCCGGGAACTGGCCGAGCGGATCGTGGGCGCCGAATTAAAGATCTACGAGGGTCTGAGCCATGCCCTCTACGAGGAGGCAAAGGACTTTCTCGACAGAGTTGCCGAATTCTGTTTGAAATAATCCCGAAGAAGCGCAAATAACTCTCGCCAAATCGGCGAATATCTGCTATACTATTTTACTGTAAAACCAATTCCCTGTCCGAAGGGAAAAGGGCAGACTACTCCCTTGGGCAGATTAGTTGGACAGGAATATGAATCAGGCCAGAGCAGGAACAGCGGCAATCGTCACTTCATAGCCTAACGCTTTGAGCTTC
>JAFWQQ010000097.1 GCA_017545165.1 Oscillospiraceae bacterium | reverse complement strand
CCATTGACGTCCAGAGCGGCCTCGTTGACCTCCACGGCCGCGCCCTTGAGGTAGCGCTGCAGGCGGGTCACGTCCTTGTTGTTCACCTTCCCGTCGCCGTTGATGTCGCCGGGGGTGTGGGATTCGGTCTTGACCTTCTGGCTCAGGTCCAGCTCCATGTAGCCGCCCAGGCCCTCGCTGCCGTTGACCTACAGGCTCCTCGGCCTCCGTGCCTTCCCCTTGAGGGGAAGGTGGCGCGCCAGCGCCGGATGAGGTGTCGTCCTCCGCCGCTTCCTCTGTCACGGTGAAGGGCTCGCTCAGAAGCGTCTCCTCGCCGTAGGAGGCGCGGAGATGGAAGACCGTCTCCTCCTCGGGGGCGGTCAGGGCCAGCTCGGTGCTCTCCGGGTCCAGCTCCTGCACGGAAAGCAGGGCCGGCTGCTCGTCCTCAAGCGGGCCGCCGAGGGCGTCGGCCCCTACGGACTGCTCGGGTTCGTCGGGAAGCTCTTCTGCGGGCGCTTCGTGAAGCGCCCCTACGGGGTGGACAGACGTCGGCGCGGGGCCGCGGGCGACCAAAGGTCGCCCCTACGGCGGGGATGGGGGGAGGCGTATTGTTTTTTCATTTCTTCATTCCTTCATTTCTTCATCTCTTCGCTCTTCCCTTTTTTTCTCTTCCGTGTTATAATAATTTGATTTATTATGCGGAGGTGCGCTATGGAGCTGACCAGGATCGAGATCCTCCCCGGCGTGTGGCTGAACCACCTGCACGAGGAGAAGTTCAAAACCGCCTGCCTGAGCCTGAACCTGCTGACCCAGCTGAAGCGGGAGAGCGCGGCCATGAACGCGCTGATCCCCTATGTCCTGCGCCGGGGCACCACCCGTTACCCGGATATGGAGGCCCTCTCCGCCCGGATGGACGAGCTCTACGGCGCCGCGGTGGAGCCTGTGGTGCGCCGCATCGGCGAGATCCAGTGCCTGGGCTTCTACGCCAGCATCCCCGAGGACGCCTTCCTCCCCGGCGGGCAGAGCGTGCTGCGCCCCGCCACGGAACTGCTGGGCCAGCTGCTGCTCTCCCCCAACACCCGGGGCGGCCTGCTGCTGCCCGCCTATGTGGACAGCGAGAGGGAAAAGATGCTGGACGCCATCCGCAGCCGGAAAAATGACAAGAGCGCCTACGCGCTGTTTCGCTGCGTGGAGGAGATGTGCTGCTTTGAGGACTTCGCCGTCAGCCGCCTGGGCGGCGAGAGCGAGTGCGAGGCCATCAACTACAAAAAGCTCACCAAGCAGTACCACAGCCTGCTGCAGCAGAGCCCGGTGGAGATCTTCTACTGCGGCCGGGCGCCTCTGCAGGAGCTGCGCGCCGCTCTGCGGGACGCGCTCATCACCCTGCCGAGGGGCGAGATCGACTATGAGATCGGCACCGACCTGCGCCTGAACGCCATCGAGGCCCAGCCCCGCTTCGTGGAGGAGGAGCAGGACGTGACCCAGGGGAAGCTGGTGATGGGCTGGCGCCTGGGCGAGTGCATGGAGGACCCGGACCAGGCCGCCATCCTGTGCTTCAACGCCGTCTTCGGCGGGGGCAGCAGCTCCAAGCTCTTCCGGAACGTCCGGGAAAAGCTGCAGCTGTGCTACTACGCCGACTCCCTGGCGGATATCCACAAGGGGCTGCTGCTGGTGTCCGCGGGCATCGAGTTCGACAGGCTGGAGCTGGCCCGGGACGAGATCCTGGCCCAGCTGGAGGCCATCAAAAACGGGGAGATCAGCGACGAGGAGCTGGCCGCCGCCAAGGCGGGGCTGGCCTCGGATCTGCGGGCCATTTGCGACAGTCAGGGCGAGCTGGAGGGCTTCACCCTGGCCCAGGCCATGGACGGGCTGGACTACGGCCCCCTGGAGCTGGCCGCCCTGGCGGAGGACGTGACAAAGGAAGATGTGCGGCGCATCGCCCAAAGCACGGAATGCGATATGATCTACTTCCTCAAGGCCGGCGAGCCGGAGGAGGAAGAGGACGAAGAGGAAGAAGAGAAGGATACGGAGGACCATGGAGCATAAGGCTTTCCCCTCGCTGGGGGAGGATCTGTATACGGAGACCCTGCCCAACGGCCTGCGCCTGCAGGTGATCCCCAAGCCCGGCTTTCGCAGCTGCTACGCTGTGCTGGCCGTGAACTACGGCGGCGCCTTCCGCCGCTTCCGCCTGGACGGGGAGGACTTCGACACCCCCGCCGGCGCGGCCCATTACCTGGAACACAAGATGTTCGACCTGCCCGAGGGCGACAAGGCCCTGGAGCAGCTCTCGGCCAATGGGGCCGATCCCAACGCTTTCACCGCCGCGGGCATCACCTGCTACTATTTCCGCTGCACGGAGCGCTTTGCGGAAAATCTCCGGCTGCTGCTGCACTTCGTCACCACGCCCTATTTCACGGAGGAGACGGTGCAGAAGGAGCAGGGCATCATCGCCCAGGAGATCCAGGAGGACCTGGACAGCCCGGACAGCGCCGTCTACTACCGGCTGCTGCGCCAGCTCTATGCCCGGCACCCCTTCCGGGAGCCGGTGATCGGGAGTTTGGAGAGCATCCGGGAGATCCGGCCCGAGACCCTGGCCGCCTGCCACCGGGCCTTCTACACGCCGGCGAACATGTGCCTGTGCGTGGAGGGGGACGTGGAGCCGGACCAGATCGCCCGCATCGCCCGGGAGAGCCTGCCGGAAGGGCCCGCTCCCCTGCCGGAGACGGACTTCGGCGAGCCCGAGGAGCCGCTGCCCCTGGAGAAGCTGCACCGGGAGAGCTGGGACCTGTCCGCCCCGCTGTTCCTCATCGGCGCCAAGCTCTGCCCCACGGGCAAGGGGCGGGAGGCCCTGCGGGAGCGGCTGACCGCCGCCCTGGCCCTGCGCCTGCTGGCGGGTTCGTCCTCCCCCTTCTATCACAGGCTCTACGCCCAGGGGCTGCTGAACCGGAGCTTCGACGGGGAGCTGGACTTCTCCCTGGGCCTGGGCACCCTGCTGCTGGGCGGAGAGTGCCCGGACCCGGAGGCGGTGCTCCGCGCCCTGGAGGAGGAGCTGGACCGGGTCAGGCGGGAGGGGCTGGACCCCGCGCGCTTCGAGCGGGCCAAGCGGGCCTCCCTGGGGGCGCGGCTCCGGGGTCTGGAGGACTTCGAGAGCCTGTGCATCGCCCTGGCCGAGGGCCTGTTCGACGGCTACTGCGCCCTGGACGCCACCGAGCTGCTGCAGGACATCGGCCGGGCGGAGTGCGAGGACTATCTGCGGCGCAGGCTCGCTCCCGAGCGCCTGGCGCTTTCGATCATCGAACCAAGGAGAATCTGACATGCTTTTCATCTTATCGCTGGCGCCCCTGCTGGAGGATGAGATCCTGGAGACCATCCAGCGGGACTCGATCATCAGCTTTCCCGGCCTGGGGATCTCGGGGCTGAATCCCCCGGCCTATTTCACCGTGTTCGGACGCCCCATCTATTTCTACGGCGTGCTCATCGCCCTGGGCTTTCTGGCCGGGATCGCGTTCTGCGTCCGGAAAAGCCGGGAATTCGGCATCCGGGCCGACGATTTCTATGACATGGTGATCTGGCTGATCCCCGTGTCCATCCTCTTCGCCAGGATCTATTTCGTGCTCTTCCGGCTGGAAGATTTCGCCGGAAAGCCTCTCATCGACTACCTTGCCGTCTGGAACGGCGGCATCGCCATCTACGGCGGCATCATCGGCGCGGTGCTGACCATCTTCCTGGTCTGCCGGCGCAAGAAGATCCCCTTCCCGGCCATGCTGGATCTGACGGTCTTCGGCGTGCTCATCGGCCAGATCATCGGCCGCTGGGGCAATTTCATGAACCGGGAGGCCTTCGGCGGCCAGACGGAGATCTTCTGCCGCATGGGGCTCACCAACCCCGCCGGACACACCATTTATGTCCACCCCACCTTTCTCTACGAGAGCCTGTGGAACCTGGCGCTGCTGAGCATCCTGCTGATCTGGACCGGGCGGGGCCGCCGGAAATACGACGGGCAGCTCTCCCTGCTCTATCTGTTCGGCTACGGTCTGGGCCGGGCCTGGATCGAGGGCCTGCGGACCGACAGCCTCTATATCGGCTCCACCGGGATCCGGGTGTCCCAGGCCCTGAGCCTGGCCCTGGTGCTCTTCAGCGGCGCGCTGCTGCTGCGGCAGAGCCGGCGGGAGCACCCGGCGGAAAAGCTGTACGTCAATCAAGTGAAAAACAAAGAAAACAGCCCTGCGGAAACCGACAGGGCCTAAGGAGGATTTTCTGATGGCAGACTACAAGGAGCTTCTGGGCTCTCTGGTCAACAAGGCCAAGAGCGTCATGGACAACAGCGGCGTCACCGGCGTGTATCAGAAGGGCGCCGACCGGGCCAAGGTTTACAGCCGCATCGCCAGGCTGACGATGGAGAGCAACAGCCAGGCCGACGAGCTTCGCAAGGTCTTTACCGAGATCGGCAAGCTCTATTTCGAGCAGGAGCGGGACGAACCCAAGGGCGTCTTCGCCCCCCTCTTCGCCCAGGCAAGCCAGCTGCAGAACGCGCTGCGCAGCAAGGAGACGGAGCTGGCCGCGCTGAAGGACGGGCTGAAGGCCCAGCCGGAGGAGGAGCCGGACATCGAGGTGGAGATCACCCAGGAGGAGCCGGACTTCGACGCGGTGGTGGACGCCACCGGGAACGCCGGCAAGGGGACCGAGACCTGAGACAAGCGGCATGAGAGAAAAGCTGCAGAGACACGGCGCTTTTGCCCTGGCGCTGCTGATGGTGCTGGCCGTCTGTCTGCTCTTCGCCCAGCGCAAAAACGGCATGTTCATCGACGAGATCTATACCTACGGCCTCTCCAACAGCCACTACGCCCCCTTCCTCAAGGACGTGGCCGGCGGAGAGCTGGAGGGCGCGGTGCTCACCCGGCAGGAGCTGCTGGACTATGTGACCGTGGGCGAGGATGAGATCGGCGATTTCGGCTCGGTGTATGATAACCAGGTCAACGACGTGCACCCGCCCCTCTACTACTGGCTGTTCCACCTGGTCTCCTGCCTGACGCCGGGGGTGTTCAGCAAGTGGACGGGCCTGGGCCTGGACCTGATCCTCTATCTGCTGAGCCTTTTTGCCCTGTACCGGCTGGTGCTGCGGCTCTTCGGCAGTCCCTGGAACGCCGCCGCGGCGGTGCTGCTCTATGGGCTCAGCGGCCTGGGCCTGTCCACCATGCTGATGATCCGCATGTATGTGCTGATGACCCTCTTCACGGTGCTGCTGGCCCTGGAGATCGCCAAGCTCATGGAGAAGGAGCGCTGGTTCCGGTACCCGCTCATCGGACTCACGGTGTTCCTGGGCCTGCTGACCCAGTATTATTTCGTATTCTACGCCTTCTTCGTCTGCGCCGCCTATGTGTTCTGGGCTGCGGCGAAGCGGCGCTGGCGCTCCCTGGGCCTCTTCGCCCTCAGCGCCTTCGCCGGGGTGGGCCTGCTGCCGCTGGTCTTCCCCGCCTGCATCAGCCATCTGACGGCGGACAAGCTGGTCTCCGGCGGCAACGCCGTGGAGCAGCTCTCGGCGGTCTCCCAGTACAAGACGAGGCTGCTGCTGTTCTTCCACGAGGCCAACCACGGCATGAAGGCCGCGGTGCTCTTTACCCTGGGGCTGCTTCTGCTGCTGCTGGTCTTCTGCAAGAGGCTCCTGGCCGCCGCGAAGGCGAAAAAGCTCCCCTGGGAGAGTCTGGTGATCCTGGTCCCGGCCTTTGCCGCCTTCGTGACGGCGGCCCTGATCTCCCCGGTGCCGGAGCAGCGCTACATCTACAACCTGGCCCCCCTCTTCGCCGCGGCCGTCAGCTTCCTGATCGCGCTGCTGGAGCGGAGCCTGGAGGGCCTGCCCCGGGAAGGGCTGTGGAAGGCCGGCGGCCTGCTGGCCGTGCTGGCGCTGTCCCTGCTGCTGGCCAAACACCAGCCGCCCAAGTACCTCTACCCCATCGACCCCTGCTATGAGGACAGCTACGCCGCGTTCGACGCGCTGGCGGCCGAGCACGCCTCCGATCCCTGCGTCTATCTCACCGAGTATTCCTATCCGCCTACCCAGGACCTGGGGGAGCTGCTGGCCTTTGAGGACGTCCTCTTCACCGGCGACCCGGACTCCCCCGCCGTGGACGACTATCTGGCGGCGCGTCAAAGCCGGGAGTGCGTGGTCTATATCGACGTCAGCAAAGAATGGGCCAGCGGCTTCGACCCCGAGAAGATGCTGCCGGAGCTGACCGCCTCCACCGACTATACCGATTGGGAGCTGCTGTATGAAAACGGGCTCTCCGTCGCCTATCTCTTGAGAAAGTGAGGGCTATGCCATGCTCTCTGTGATCCTGCCCTCGTACAACGAGGAAAAAATGATCCCCATCGCCGCTCAGACTGTCACGGACATCCTCAGCGAGGCGGGGATCGAGCACGAGCTGCTGTTCGTGGACGACGGCTCCCGGGACAAAACCTGGGAGGAGATCGAAAAGGCCGCCGGGACCAATCCCCATGTGGTGGGCCTCCACTTCAGCCGCAACTTCGGCAAGGAGGCCGCCATGTTCGCCGGGCTGGAGCAGGCCCGGGGAGACTGCGCCGTGGTCATCGACTGCGACCTGCAGCACCCGCCGGAGAAGATCGTGGAGATGTACCGCCTGTGGCAGGAGGGCTACGAGGTGGTGGAGGGCATCAAGGTGGACCGGGGCGCGGAGAGCGGCATGCACCGCTTCGCCGCCAGGAGCTTCTACGGCATCATCAGCCGGGCCACCGGCCTGGACATGGCCGACTCCTCGGACTTCAAGCTCCTGGACCGCAAGGTGGTGGACGCCCTGAACGCCATGCCCGAGCGCAACGTCTTCTTCCGGGCCCTGAGCTTCTGGGTGGGCTTCAAGCGGACCACCGTGCGCTACCGGGTCCGGGAGCGGACCGCCGGCGAGAGCAAGTGGTCCACCCGCTCCCTCATCAAGTACGCCATCAACAACATCGGCTCCTTCTCCTCCGCCCCGCTGCAGATCATCACCACCCTGGGCGTGCTGATGCTCATCATCGCCGTCGTCTTCGGCGTGGTGGCCCTGGTGCAGAAGATCGCCGGCACCGCCATCGGCGGCTTCACCACGGTGATTCTGCTGCTGCTCTTCACCGGCAGCCTCATCATGATCTCCCTGGGCATCATCGGCTATTACATCGCCCGGATCTATGAGGAGCTGAAGGGCCGGCCCCGCTATATCATTTCCCGCATCTGCGGACGGGAGGACAAGGTATGATCGAAAAAATCAAGGCCCTGTGCGTCAAGCACCGGGAGATCCTGGTGTACCTGATCGTGGGCGGCATGACCACCCTGGTGTCCTGGGGCTGCAAGTTCCTCTTCGGTGCGATCGTCTATCCCGGCGTCACCCACACCACGGTGGGGCAGACCACAGTGCTGACCGTAGTGGAGAACCTGTCCGGCATCCTCTTTGCCTACTACCCCAACCGCCGCTGGGTCTTTCAGAGCAAGAACCCCAGGATCCTGTCGGAGTTTGCCGGCTTTTTCACCTCCCGCCTGGGCACCTGGGGGCTGAGCTACGTGCTGAACCTGCTCCTCAACAACGTGCTGAAGGTGGATTGGCGCGTGACCACGGTCCTGGTCGGCGTGGTGGTCATCGTGGGCAACTACGTCATCTCCAAATTCCTGATCTTCCGCAAAAAGAAGGAAGAGGATCCGGAAAGCTGAAGGGATCCGTATAAAGCGCCCCTACGGCGGAGGGGGGGGAGAGCACAACAACCCCTCCGTCACGGCGAAGCCGTGACACCTCCCCTTGCACAGGGGAGGTTGACGGCGGGGACCCCTCATCCGCCCCTTTGGGGCAGCTGGACGCTTTGCGGGGCGGCTCTGTTGAGCCGCCCCGCAAGACTTTTTCTGTTCTATTTCCTTTTTCCGAAGCGGAAGGCGAAGATCAGTGTGACCGCCGAGAGGGCCACGGCGGTGCCGATGAGCACGAACTCATAAGGGACGGGCAGGACCTTCCGCAGCAAAAACACCGCCAGCAGCGCCAGCAGGTCGATCCCCATGCGGCCCATGTTGGCAGCCATGATGGCGTTATTGTCGTTTTTCCGGATGGATTTTTTCAGGATCAGCACATTGACGGCACCCCAGACGCCGCCCCAGACCAGACCCGCCAGGACGCCCAGCGCTTCTTTCATCGCTCTTTCCCCTTCCTGTCAGTTTTTTGATTTATTGTAGCACAGATTATCGCGCTGCGGAAGAGGCCGCCAGGTATTTTTCCAGAATTTTCTTCGCAAGTTCCCGGCGGCGCCGGGCATACTGACAGTGAGGTGATGAAACATGAGTCCCAAAGAACTGCTCTATATTGAGGACGCGCTGGGACACGCCCAGTATCTGACCACGCAGTGTCAGACCGCAGCAAGCCAGCTTCGGGATCCGGCTCTCCGCAGCCAGGCCGAGCAGCTTGCCAGCAGCAACCAATCCCTGTTCAACCGCTTCTACCATCTGGTCTAAGGAGGAAACCCGCATGAACGACAAGGAAATCATGGAGGGCATCCTCCTGACCACCAAGGGCGTCTGCGATCTCTATCTGCACGGCTCGGTGGAATCCGCCACCCCCAATGTGCACGACGCCTTCAACACCGCGCTGAACGACGCTCTCTGCATGCAGAACGGCATCTACACCGCCATGCAGAGCCGCGGCTGGTATCCCACCCAGCAGGCCCAAGCACAGAGCATCCAGCAGGTCCGCCAGAAATACGCCGTCCAGGGCTGAGCCCCGGAAAAGAAAGATCAGGAAGATGCGTCTTCCTGATTTTTTTACGCAGCTGCCGATCCGTTTTTGTGCAGAACAGAGGTCCTGCGCACTTGACATCCTCCCGCAAGTAAAATACAATATTGATACACACCGGCGCGCTGCTGCGCGCGGTACAGAGGGAAGTGAGACCGTGAGACCCATCAGTGAGAGAAACTATCCGGACAAGCTGACGCCTTCCAGGGGCTCCTTCCGTCTTTCTCCCGTCCATATCATCCCCCTCAGCTTCCTGCTGGCCATCGCTGTGGGAACGCTGCTCCTGCTGCTCCCCGCCGCCTCGGCGGAAGGGGCGGAGACGGATTTTCTCACCGCGCTCTTTACCTCCACCACCTCCGTGTGCGTGACCGGCCTGGTAGTGGTGGACACTTACGCCCACTGGAGCCTCTTCGGCAAGGTCGTTATCCTGATCCTGATCCAGCTGGGGGGCCTGGGCATCGTGACGGCCATCTCCATGGTGATGCTCTTTCTGCGCCGGCGCTTCTCCCTGCGCAGCCGGACCCTGCTGCTGGACGCGCTGAATCTGGACAGCCGCCTGGGGCTGCTGTCCTTCCTGGCCAGGATCTTCAAATGGACCCTGATCGTCGAGGGGCTCGGAGCGGCGCTCTACTGTTTTGCTTTCATCCCCCGCTTTGGGCCGGTCAAGGGGATCTGGGTGTCCGTGTTCACCTCGATCTCCGCCTTCTGCAACGCCGGCATCGACATCATCGGACCGGACAGCCTCCACGGCTACGCCGGCTCTCCCCTGGTCCTGATCGTGACCATGGGGCTGATCGTGCTGGGCGGTCTGGGCTACATCGTCTGGTTTGACCTGGGCCGCTGCGCGAAGGACGCCATCCACTTCCGCTTCTCTCCCCGGCAGGCCCTCCGGCGGCTGGGAGAACACAGCCGGCTGGTGCTGCGGCTGACCCTGTGGCTGATCCTCCTGGGGGCGGTGCTGATCTTCCTGGCGGAGTACCGGAATCCGGATACCCTGGGGAACATGAGCCCCGGGGGCAAGGTCCTGAACAGTCTGTTCCAGTCCGTGACCTTCCGAACGGCGGGCTTCTACGCCGTGCCCCAGGAGAAGCTGGGCACTTTCTCCTGCCTGGTCGGCTATCTGTGGATGTTCATCGGCGGCTCGCCCATCGGCACGGCCGGCGGCGTCAAGACCGTCACCATGTTCCTGGTGCTCGCCAACACCATCTCTTACACAAACGCCCGAAAGGCGACCACCCTTTTCCGTCGGAGGATCTCCGACGAGCTGATGCAGAAGGCCGCGGCCATCGTGATGATCAGCTTCCTCACGATGTTTGTCTCCGCGCTCCTCCTGCTGGCCTTTGAGCCCGTTTCCATGACAGACGGCCTGTTCGAGGCGGTCAGCGCCGTGGCCACCGTGGGTCTCTCCCGGGGGCTGACTCCGTCTCTCCACACGGCGGGGCGGCTCGTCATCATCGCGACGATGTATCTGGGGCGCATCGGCCCCATATCCATGGCGCTGTTCCTGGCCCGGCCGAAGCCGGGGAAAAACAGCGTTACATACGGCGAAGGCAAGTTTTATGTGGGATAGGAAGGATGTAACATGAGCAGATCGATCGCAGTTCTGGGACTGGGCAAATTCGGCCGCAGTCTCGCGGAAAACCTGTATTCCCTGGGGATGGACCTGATGGTCGTGGACCGGGACCCGGAAATCATCCGGGAGTTTAGTGCCAAATCCACCATCGCAGTCTCTGCCAATCTGGAAAACGAGGAAGAGATCCAGGCCCTGGATCTGAAGCATATGGACATCGTCGTGGTCTGCATGGGCACTTCCCTGGCGCCCAGCGTCATGTGCGTCATGGAGGCCAAGAACCAGGGGGTCCCCTTCGTCATGGCCAAGGCCCTCTCCTCCCAGATGGCCACCATCCTGAAGAAGGTGGGCGCGGACCAGGTGATCAATCCCGAGGCGGAGAGCGGCATGCGCACGGCCCGGGCCCTGGCCTCTCCCACGATCCTGGACCTGTTCGACGTGGGGGAAAACCTCTGCATGATCGAGATGGTCCCGGAGAAGAAATGGATCGGGAAGACCCTGCTGGAGCTGAACCTGCGGCAGAAGCGCGGGATCAACGTGGTCGCCATGAAGGTGAAGGGAAAGACCTGGACCTATCTGGACGCCCACTCCCCCATCCGGGAAGACGCCACCCTGCTGGTGGTCCTGGAAAAGAAGCTGTTGAACCAGTTCTGAGCGGGCGAAACGCCGCGCTCTGTGAACGCGGCAAAAACGAACAGGCCGGACACTTCGGTGTCCGGCCTGTCAGACTGTAGACAAACTTCTGCAGCAAGGCTTGGATACGCATGGGGGGATTGTGAAGGGGGGAGGGTATGCCCCCCTTCACGTTCAATCTTGCAAAAATGGAAACTTTTTCGGAAGTTTCCATTTTTGCCTTTCAAGCTGTCGACACTTTGTCGACAGCTTGAAAGGGGCTGTTGCAAAATAGGCGCATAGCCCAGTCACCACCGTAGGGGAGGGGCTCGCCCCCTCCCGGCAGCACGGAGTATTGTCTTGAGAAAATGTTCGGCGAATTCGCAGATTGTACGAATTCGCCGAATATTTCTT